>JBEILV010000067.1:0-14293 GCA_040379105.1 Flavobacterium sp. | reverse complement strand
TTTAAAACTATCGCTAAATTGCAAGCTGAATAGTTACCTCATTTTTAATATCATATTGAATTAATATTTTTTCTGCTTCTTTCCCACCTAAAAAAAGATGCTCGTTGCTAAGAGCTATTGATTTGAGTTTGATTTTAAATGGAACTGAGCGATGTGTAGTTTGTTGGCTTTCGACATCATAGAGGCTAAAATTATTTTTTGAAGTATCAAGAATAGCAACTCTTTGTTTCTGGTCAGTGATGTAGATGGATTTTTCAGAAATGTCAAACTTCTTCATCTCGTTGATTTTACCGTTTTCAAAGAAGTTTAAGGAAATTGATTTTTCATCGTTCATCAAAAGGAAAAGATGGTTTTCGGTTGTTTTCTTTTGGCTAAAAGCTGAAGTGACAAAGAATATTAGTTGGAACAAGGCAATTATTTTTCTCATTTCTCATTTTTAGTTTACTATTCATTTTTAATTTTCGATAGAAATAGCCACGAGGTTATTCTTGTTCTTTCATAAAACATTAAAACAGGTCAAGTATTGTGGTCTATAAAATGGCGAATAGCAGCCGAACATACTACTTCGCAATCTTTTATATCGTGTTGCTAAATTTTTTGAGGCTATTTTCTGAGTTTTATCAGAAAGCATTTTTTTTATGCATTAAAATTCGGAAATTAATTTTTTAATTCGCTTTGGACTTCTGCGTTCGTCGATTAAAAATTTTACAATAATAATGTTATTTTGAGCACTAAAAAATGTGGAAATATGATTGAATGTGAAATAATATAAATTTTCAACCATTGTTTTTTGCGGCAAAGCAATCTTGAAATCAATACTTTCTAATTTTTTCTTTATACCGCTTTCCAATTTTAAACTATACAAATCGCTTTTGTTTCTTTTAGCATAATAATCCATAATTGAAAAAAGTTGCGTTTTGGCAGTACTGGTCCAAATTATTTCCTTTTCTTCCATTGATCAACTAAATCATCCATTTCCGCTTGTGTAAACACATGGTTGTTTTTAACATCTTCGTCTGCATCTTTTAAAAGTTCTAATTGATAATCAGACAAAATATACACTTTAGATGTTTCATCAATCAATTGATTTATTTTTTCTAAAACCGCTTGATCTTCAACTAATGAAATGTTTTGTTTTACTCTTTTTTGTAAGGCCGCTATTGTCATAACTCCATTTATTTAGACAAAACTACACTTTTATTTTCATTATTTTTTTACTTTTTAGGTTGTTAAATTTTCAAATACTGTATTCTGAACAATGAAAACAACAACTTTTTAACTTTTGGATGCAACCATTTATGCTTTAACCAATTAATGAATTGATTTATCAAATGAAATTAAGCTTTTCCTTTTTTTTAGCCTACTTTATTTACGCATCCATATCATCGTTGTTTGGATTTCCAATGGCATAATAAATCACATAAAACCAACCGCAAACGCCATGGATAATCGCCCAAAATAGAGAACGATTTAAAGACCAAGAAATGGTTATCGCTAAAACTGTTCCAAAACTAATGCCGTATTTTAAAAATTGGTGTATTATTATGTCCATGTTTTTTATTTCAAAAATAAATCAAAAATTTAAAATTATACCAATAATTGTAAGCACTACTATCTGATTTTGTTCAATTTTAGTTGGTTAGGAAAATGAATTGTTTTCTTAACTTTGTTCAAAATTAATGCAATGGCAACAATTGTTAAAAACTTTTCTGATTTAGATTTATCTAAACAATATACTTACTCCGATTATTTGCTTTGGCAATTTTCAGAACGTGTAGAATTAATCAAGGGTTTTATCAAGAAAATGAGTCCTGCTCCAAGTAGAAACCACCAAACAGTTGTAAAAAATATTGCTGTAAAACTATCTTCAGTTTTAGAAAATAAACCTTGTAGCTTTTATTTTGCTCCTTTTGATGTTCGATTGCCAATTCCATCTGCAAAAAAAAACACAACGGTTGTACAACCCGATTTGTGCATTATTTGCGATGAAAGTAAATTAGACGAACAAGGTTGCAACGGAGCTCCCGATTTAATTGTAGAAATTTTATCGCCCAACAATAGCAAACACGATCTCGATACAAAGTTCAGGTTATACGAGGAAAGTGGTGTGAAAGAATATTGGATGGTTGAACCAACACAAAAAATGGTGCTGGTTTATACATTGCAAAACGATTGTTACATTGGCTTGAAGCCTGTTTCGGTAGATGAAACAATCAATAGTCCTCTTTTTCCTGACATGAAGATTGAGGTGGCTGATGTTTTTAAAAATGTATTGTAAAGTGTTGTTAGATTTCTAACAGCTTTGTTTATTTTTTCAAATTACTCCTTCTCTTCCGATAAAATATCAATGCTGGGTTCCAAAAATTCTTTCTCGTTCGCAATTGTTTTTTCTAATGAAAGCAAGAGCGCAGGCAACAAAATCAAGTTTGAAAACATGGCAAGGACTAAAGTGATTGAAACCAAACCGCCCAAAGCAACTGTGCCGCCAAAACTAGAAATCATAAAGACAGAAAAACCGAAAAACAACACGATTGAAGTGTAAAACATACTAACTCCCGTTTCGCGTAAAGCACCAAAAACAGACCGACGAATTTTCCAATGATTTGCTTTCAATTCTTGTCGGTATTTTGCCAAAAAGTGAATCGTGTCGTCCACCGAAATACCAAAAGCAATACTGAATACTAAAATCGTAGAAGGTTTGATAGGAATGCCCAAATAGCCCATTAATCCTGCTGTGATGAGCAAAGGCAACAAATTGGGCACCAACGAAACAATGATCATTTTGAACGATCGAAATAAAAATGCCATGAAAATAGAAATCAAGAAAATAGCAAACAAAAGCGATTCTACAAGATTGTCCACCAAAAAACTAGTGCCTTTTTGGAAAACCAAAGCCTTTCCTGTAATGGTAACATGATATCGATCGGGTGGGAAAATTTTTGTGATATTTTCATGAAGTTTTTCTTCAATTTTCACCATTCTATCGGTGCCAATATCTTTCATAAAGGTCGTAATTCTCGCATATTGTCCCGTGCTGTCCACATAGCTTTTCATTAAGTTGTCAGGACTGTTTTTGGTGGCATTTTTGGCATATCGCAAAATAAATCCTTGTTCTTGCGAAGTCGGCAATTCATAATAATCTACATTGTCGTTGTAATAAGTTTGTTTGGCATATTTAATCAAATTGACCACCGACATGGGTTTTGAAAGTTCGGGAATCTCCACAATGACTTCTTGCAATTCATCCATTTTTCGGAGAAAGGGAAGTTTCATCACGCCTTTGGGTCTTTTGGTATCAATCATGATTTCGACAGGCAAAATCCCATCAAATTCTTCTTCAAAAAAACGAATGTCTTCAAAAAAGGCTGTGTTTTTTGGCATGTCTTCTAGCAAACTTCCAGTAATTTTTATTTGAAAAATACCAATAATGCTAATAATGAGTAAAATAATCGAAGCCATGTAAATCGTAATGCGCTTGTTCTTCACCATGCGCTCAATCCAATTCACAAAAACATGGGTGTATTTTTTGTTTAAATGTTCCAAATGCTTCTCTTTTGGCAAGGGCATAAAACTGTAAACGATCGGAATGACCAACAAACAAAGGATAAACAACAAAACAATATTGAGCGATGCTACAATACCAAATTCGGAAAGCAAATCGCTGTCTGTCACGATAAATGTGGCAAATCCTGCGGCTGTAGTAATGTTGGTCATTAAAGTAGCGTTGCCAACTTTCGAAACTACTCTTTGCAAAGAGCGTGCTTGGTTGCCATGATTTTTGATTTCCTGCTGGTATTTGTTAATCAAAAAAATACAATTCGGAATTCCAATAACGATAATCAGCGGCGGAATGATGGCTGTTAAAACAGTAATTTCAAATCCTAAAAGACCCAATGTGCCAAATGCCCACATCACCCCAATAATCACAACGAGCATCGAAATTAAAGTGGCACGATAACTTCGGAAAAAGAAAAAGAAAATAAGCGAAGTGATGCCCAAAGCGGCTCCTACAAACAAGCCGATTTCTCCAGAAATGGTGGCTGCATTCAACGTGCGGATGTAGGGCATTCCTGAAACATACAATCGAACTCCTGTTTGCTCTTTGAAACGATCAACCAAAGGAATCAATTGATTAAGCACAAAATTTTTCCGTTCGATGGTGTTTACAATGGCTTTGTCCAAATAAACAGCCGCTCGAATCGTGCCCGATTTTTTACTGTAAACGAGTCCTTCATAAAAAACTAATTTATGAATCAGTTCGTCGGCTTTAAAATTTAAATAAGGTTGGTCAATTTCTTTATTTTTATCAATAAATGGAACCAATTCGAAGGTTTGAAGGGAATCATTTTTTTGGAGTCGTGCTAGTTTGTCTATAGAAACAATCAAATCTACTTCTTTTGTTTTTTGAAGCGAATCCATCATGTTTTTCCAAGCGTTGAAATTTGTAGGCTCAAACAAATCTTGATCGTCAATGCCAATCACAATTAAGTTGCCTTCTTCTCCAAATTTTTCTAAAAATGAATCATAAGCTAAATTGATTTCGTGGTCTTTTGGCAGTAAATTGGCTTCGCTAAACGAAAACTGAATATGTTTCCATTGCAAACCCATAAAAACGGTAAATAAAGCAACTAATGAAAGTATTAAAATTCTGTTTCTCAGAATAATTCGTGCTATAAACTCCCAAAAACCTACGCTAAATCGCCTTCCCATGTGTAAAAAAGATTGGTGGCAAAGGTACATAAATTGAAAACAACTTGATGTTGTGCTTATTCATCATTTACATTAACTTCACATAGCACTATTTTAACCTGATGCATAAAACATAGGTTTTACAGTCCTAAATCAATATTAAATGAAACTTTAATCGCCAAATTGTCTTCTATTATCGGCAATTGATTGGGGCCGTATCGATAGAAAAACGTGAATCCTAGGCCTTGATATACTTTATTCAACTCAATGCCAGATTCAAAAAAACCGTCTTCTAAAGTTTTAAAGGCAATGCCTTCATGGTTGGCTTTTCCATCCAAATCGCCCCAAGCCATTCGAGAGACCAAAACCAATGAAGGCTTGATTTTGTTTGAAATTTTTACTCGATTGAGTTCGTGTTTCAATTGGAATGACGCAAACCGATTAGAGAAAAATTCGTTGAAATACATCGTTTCAAAACTGTTTTTGCCAGCAAAAGTGACTCTCTGTAAAATAACGTCTTTGTTTAAATTGTTAGGCGAAATACTGTAAAGATGCGTAATCGGCAAATCGCCAATGGCATAACCACCTTGTATCAAAACCGCCGATTTCTGACCGTTGATGTATTTTTTTTCGTAGGTGGCTCTTAAATCAATTTTCGTAAAATCGAAATCGTTTCCTAAAACCTCGGGCAGAGATTTTGACACTTGAAAGGTAAATTGTGGAAATTTTTTGGACATTTCCGAAACGCCGTCGGGAGTTTTCATAAAATTACTTGCCGGATTCCATTGCATCGAAATCGAAAAAGTGGTGTAGTTAAATTGCGAAAAACGCGCTCCATTTCGAATGTATTGGTAGTTGAACAAGGGCGTGATTTGACTTTGTTTAAGCTGCCAAACGCTGTTGGTTTTTGGAAAAAGCTTGGTTTCGGCATTAAAAACCCAAGTTTTGTAATTGTAAAAAGTGGTAATATTGAAAGGCCTCGGGTCGATTAATTTGAATTTCTTTTTGTCCACATAAAAAATAATCGAAGCAATTTCTCGCACATCATCCGTGTAAGAAAAATTAGCCCATGTGTTCGAGGCTTCATTGATTTTGAATCCAATGCCTGAATGATATTTAAATGTTTCGTCTTTCAAACCATACGCTCCGTAAGTTTGCAAACGAATTTTTTTCGAGAACAATTCATTCGTAACGCCACCTAAACCCAATCTAAAACCCTCGTAATTGTTGAAACTCAATAAATAGCGGGCATCAAAATCGAAAAATCCAACGGGCAAATAGCCACGCAATAGTTTTCTTCCTTGAAAAATACGTTTTTCAATTTTTTCTTTTTCCGCCAAACTATCCATGTATTGAAAGGTTTGTTTTTCTTTATTCAAATTGAAATCTGACACCGTTTCGGGTTCAAAATCTGGATATTGATTGGCATAAATTTTACGGATGCTCTCGGGATTGTTTTGCCAAAATACTTCCGATTTTTCTATAGAAGCCAACGGGATTTCAAGTTTTTCAACCTGATTTTCAAGATGTTTTGTTTCAAATTGATAATCATAAAATACTGTTTTTGAGCTTAAAAAGGCAAAATCAGCTATTTTCTTTTGTTGGTTCCAAGCGGTTTCGTCGCTCTCGAAAGTAAAGGTGCCATCCATTAATTTCACATCGTTGATGGTGTTGCCTTTCGCTAGCGTAAATGTTTTTTCGAGGGGCAACCATTTTTTTTCACTTTCGTGATAATAAAAAGTATGCAAAGCATCAATGTTGATCAATCCATCGATAATGGTTTCGGCTTTTGCAATGGCTCCCGTTGCGACATCCAAATAGAGCAATCCGTTCAGTTGGTTTTTTTGCGATGTTTTTTTGGCTTTAAAACCAACACAAACCACTTTTCGGCCCTGAATTTGAAGCGTGTCGATGTAGCTGAAATGGTAGTTTTCGAGCGCGTTTTTGGCAAACGGACTTTTATAATCCGTTTCTAAAAGTTCATACGTTTCGTCGTACAATGAAAAAGATTGCATTTCGAAAGATACAATTTCGTAAATCGGTTTTTTGAGTCCAGACATGCGGACTTTCTCTACTTTTTCGAAAATTTTGTGGTGCGTTTGAAACGAAAGTTGACTCACTTTTTCTGAAACAAACAAATGTTGGTTTTTGACCAATTTTTGAAATTTCAAAAGTGCTTTGTTGCTTTTTACCGCTTTTTTACCAAAAATAGCTTCGTCTAAAAATTGAATGGAATCGGCTTCGGCACTCACAATGATTTTTCTGTAGGAATGGCATGAAAAATTTTGATAAAAAGATTGAGGATTGTTGTTTGGCTTTTGATCTATACTTTTTTGAATAAAATCTTTCAGTTTTTGTTGCGTATCAAAGGGATTTTGCGCTTGAAGCGAGAAGCAAAAAGCAATCAAAAAATACTTCCAAGCGTTCTGAATCATTAATAAATTCGTTTGATATTAAAGATGCAAAGGTACTTTTAAAAACAAAAAATCCGCCTTTTTGAGACGGATTAGGATAATTTTAAACTTTCATGATTTCTGCTTCTTTCACAGCCAAGATTTCATCTATTCTTTTGATAAAACCATCGGTCAGTTTTTGAATTTGTTCTTCTGCTACTTTGCAAACATCCTCAGAAGTGCCGTTTTTTTCTTCTTTTTTAATGTCGGTGTTAGCGTCTTTTCGTGCATTCCTGATACCGATTTTGGCATCTTCAGCTTCGGCTTTTGCTTGTTTTGCCAAATCTCTGCGGCGTTCTTCCGTCAATGGTGGCACACTGATGATGATGTTTTCGCCATTATTCATCGGGTTGAAACCTAAATTGGCCACTTGAATTGCTTTTTCAATGGTTTGTAGCATTTTCTTTTCCCAAGGCGTCACGGTAATTGTTCTTGCATCGGGAGTGTTTACGTTCGCCACTTGCGAAAGCGGTGTTTGCGCTCCGTAATAATCCACAAAAACACTTCCCAACATTTGCGGACTTGCTTTGCCTGCACGGATGTTGAGCAACTCTTTTTCTAAGTGTGCTATCGTTCCGTTCATCGATTCTTTGGCTGAATCAATGATAAAATTGATTTCTTCAGTCATTGTTTTTTATTTTTTAAAATTAAATTGTAACCGTAGTTCCGATGGTTTCGCCCAAACAAACTTTCAGTAAATTATGGTCTTTGTTCATATCGAAAACGATGATCGGAAGTTTATTTTCTTGGCTCAATGTAAATGCCGTGGTGTCCATCACATTCAGTCCTTTTGCCAAAACATCTTCAAAAGAAATCGAGTCAAATTTGATGGCGTTTTTGTCTTTTTCAGGATCGGCAGTGTAAACTCCGTCCACGCGCGTGCCTTTCAAAATCACATCTGCACCAATTTCAATGCCTCTCAAAACAGCGGCAGTATCGGTTGTAAAATAAGGATTTCCGGTGCCTGCGCCAAAAATCACGATGCGTCCTTTTTCTAAATGTCGAACGGCTCTTCTCTTGATATAAGGTTCGGCAATGGCTTCAATTTTTAAAGCGGTTTGCAAACGGGTCAGCATGCCGGCTTCTTCCAAAGCTCCTTGCAGCGCCATTCCGTTGATGATGGTTGCCAACATTCCCATGTAATCTCCTTGCACATGATCCATGCCGTTGCTTGCTCCTGCCACTCCTCTAAAAATATTTCCACCACCAATCACAATAGCAATTTCTACTCCTTTTTCGTGGATTGTTTTGATTTCTTGTGCATATTCTGCCAATCTTTTGGGGTCAATTCCATATTGTCGATCGCCCATCAAGGCTTCGCCACTAAGTTTGAGCAATATTCTTTTGTATTTCATTTGTGCTTGTTTGTTTTTTGGAAAATGTGTTGCAAATATAGTTATTCTGTTTTTTTAAGAAATGAAGTTTGGTTTTTTGTGAGAAAAAAGAATAATTTTAGCTATTTCTATTTTGTATGCGATGTTTTTCAATCCAAAAAATTATTTCGTAAAAGTTTTATCAGTAGCAATCAAACCTTCTTTCCCAGTTTTATTGTCTCTTACATAAATACCAATTTGATAAGTGCCAGCCGTTACATCTGTAAAGCGTAATACTGATTTAAAACCAGAATTTGACAAGTCAAAATCACTATTGAAATAGGTAGTTACATCTTGTCTGACGACTTTTTCTGTCATAAATTTCGTGGCTTTTCCATCTTTTATGGCTAAAATTTCAACAGTACTACTGTTGGTATCTTGGTTTTCAAAGTAAGTCCACCCTGATACTTTTACCTCAGTGGGTGTTGTTTCAAACGACTCAATATATTGATTCAATTGATCTCCGTTGAAGGTTTTTAATGGCAAGAATTTACTTATATCCACATTTCTATTCATGTTTTTAATTAAACCGAATTGCTTTGTCCAAGCATCGTAACCGTCAAAGTTATTTTTTACATAAAAATGGGTGTCTAAAAACTCTTTTGTTTTTTCGGATGGATTAAAAGGTCTTACATGAGCATCTGCATACCAAAATTCTTTCATTTTTGTACTGTCTTGCATCATTTCCTGAACAATTAGCTCTAATGTTTTTTCTTCCAAATTTGTGTTTGTTTTGCTTTTTGACAGATAAAAATCATACCAATAAAACAAACTTGTATAAACGGTTTGATTCTTAGCGTTGTTTTCAACGATGAATGAAGCCACTTCTCTATATTGACTTTTAGAAATATTTTGGTAGTATTTTTTTACAATAATTAGATTGAATAATGAGAAAATGAAAATGGAAGTGATTAAAAGGATTTTTAAAATATTGTTCCTTATTAGTTCAATTCCGATGGCTAAAACCAATAAGAAAACTGGAATTACTGTAATGAAATATCGATCCAAAATTAAAGACGTTTCGCCATACGATTTCATGATTAAAACGCCTACAAATGCAACTCCCCAAAAGAAAAGCATTGTGAAACTAAAGTTTAATGGACTTGTTCGAAGGCTTTCCGCTGTTGTTTTTTGCGTGTTTTCTTTTGCTAATAAATAAAGATAAAAGAAGAAAATGAATGTAAATAAGTACAAGATTATTTCAGAATTCCCGAGAAGTTTACTAAAAACAATTTCAAGTGCATTTTCCGTTGGACGTGGAATCCAAAACGATTTGAAATTTAATAGTTTGATGAGGATTTTGTAGTTAGGTAAAAAAAGCACTAAGCCAATGATTCCTGAAAGTAGAGATTTCTTTAGTAACGAACTTGCGTCAGCCCTTTTTGATAATATTATATAGAACAAAATCAGAAGTGCCTGTGAAAAAAGAGTGATGAGTCCAAAGAAATTAATGTTAAGCATTAATCCAATTGACAAACCATAAAACAAAGCGTTTCGCAGGGAAGTTTCTTTTAGAAATAGGGAAAGTCTATAAAAAGAAATCAAAGCAAATAAAACAAACAATGTGTATGGCCGTGCTTCTTGTGAATAAGAAATATGAAAATCATTGATACATAATAAAAATGCAGCAATCAATCCCACATTTTTATTGAAAATTTCTTTGCCTAATAAGTAAATAAAGTAAACACCAAGAACACCAGCGATTGCTGAAACAGACCTTGCAACTAATCCTGAATATTCAGTAAAAAAATAAAAAATACGAAGCAAAACAAAATACAAATAAGGAAATCCCTCCCTTACAACGACCTCCTCACGAAGTTTTTCGAATGAAAATGCTGGATTCGAAACATTCATCGTATAAATTTCATCCATCCAAAGACTTTGAAAATCAAGATGATAAAATCTTAAAAAAGTAGCAAGTAATAGTATAAAAATTAAAAGATTATTTTTTTTAATTGCGTTGATTATATTCATTTTATTTGTTTTTTAGCGATTATAAATACACTACTTCCGGTCATTATTTTTTTTCTTGTTTTAATTTTATTTACTTCTCTTTTTAAAAAGAAATCAACAATTCTTTTGATGAAGTTTGTCGAAATGCTATGGCTTTTTTTGTGTTTTTTTATTTCGTTAGAATGTTTATTAAAGCCAAGAAAACTAGTCAAGTTTCTTGTAAAAAATATAGTAACTATTAAAAAAGAAAAAATATAAGTTGCATAATTAACTTGAAGTCCGCTATGCTCTAAAACCTCTTTTATTGTATTTATGGTATATCTCAGATAATGACCTGCATCTTCGTCTTCTTTTGACCATAAGATATTGAATGCTGGAACTGTTATAAAAACAAAACCACCCGGTTTTAAAAAATTGTTTACATTTTTCAAAAAATTCAAATCATCTTCAATATGCTCCACAACATCAAACAGTCCAATATTAGGAATAGAATTTTTCTTGATTTCACTATCTTCCAATGTTGAACAAATGATGGTTTTTAATTTTCTTTTTTGGGCATTAAGACATCCGTTGATTCCTGGTTCTACAAGAGCTACTTCAATTCCTGATTCTTCCATTGCTTTTGAAACATAACCATTTCCACCACCAATATCAAAAAGCACTTTTTCAGTTGAATATGATTTTATTGCCTCAACGATAATATTATTTCTATGGTTAAACCAAAAGCTTTCGTCTTCAATTTTGAAAAAGTTATCATTTCCTTTTTCGGGATAAGAAATGCTTGATTTTGATTTAGAAAAGTAAATGCCATCTTTTAAAAATAATTGGCTACTGTAATTTTCTAGATTCATTTTTTGTTAATTATAGCATTGGTTACAACATCTAAATCCAACTCATAAAACAAAGGCAGTCTTACTAATTTGTCAGTAAACTCATCTGTTTTTGGTAAAGTTCTGCCGTCGTGTTTTTCAACATAAAACGGACTTTTATGCAAACTTATGTAGTGAAAAACCGCTAAGATGTTGTTGTTTTTTAGTTTTTCAATCAACTGATTTCTTTGTTCTAAACTGTGGCAAACCAAATAAAACATGTGCGCATTATTCGTAGCATAATTGGGTACGAAAGGGAGTTGAACGTCGTTTTCTAAAGCCCAATTTTGCAAAGATTCGTAATATTTATTCCAATGTTTTTTTCGTTGGTTTTGAATGTTTTCCAGGTTTTCTTGTTGCGCCCAAAGAAACGCCGCAACGATTTCCGAAGGCAAAAACGAACTTCCGATGTCCACCCAACCATATTTATTGATTTCGCCTCTAAAAAACGCCGAACGATTGGTGCCTTTTTCCCAAATAATTTCAGCTCGCTCTATAAATTGTGGATCGTTAATGGCAAGCATTCCACCTTCGCCAGAAATGATGTTTTTTGTTTCGTGAAATGAAAACGCAGCCAAATGCCCGATGGAACCCAATGCTTTTTTTGTGCCATCTTTTCCCATAAAATAGCTGTCAATGGCTTGGGCGGCATCTTCGACAACAAATAAATTGTATTTTTTCGCCAATTCCATAATCGTGTCCATGTCGCAAGAAATGCCCGCATAATGCACAGGAACAATGGCTTTGGTTTTGGAAGTAATCAACGATTCAATTTTTGTAGCGTCAATGTTTGGATGGTTTTCCATGCTGTCGGCAAAAACAATTTTCGCACCTCGCAATACAAACGCATTGGCAGTAGAAACGAACGTGTAGGAAGGCATAATCACTTCATCCTCAGGTTGAATGTTTAACAAAATAGCAGCCATTTCGAGTGCATCGGTGCAAGAAGTGGTCAGCAAACATTTTTTGAAACCGTAGTTTTTTTCGAAAAAATCTTGACACATTTTTGTGTATTTTCCGTTGCCAGAAATTTTCCCAGATTTTACGGCATCTTCAATATATTTTGTTTCGTTTCCTGTTAAATAAGGTTTGTTAAATGGAATCATATTTTCCAAAAGTGTTTAATGTAGGTTTTTTCTTCGATAGAATATCCTTGTTTTTCGTAAAAAGCGCACGCTTGTGTGTTCGATAATTGCGTGGGGATTTTGATTTGCGTCATTCCTTTTTCAAAAGCAATTTGTTCCATTTTTTTCAAAAGTTGTGCACCAATGCCTTTATTTTGATGTTTGAAATCGACAGCGATCAATCCAATTGTGAGTGTGTTTTCTTTGATTTTATAACTTACAAACCCTTTGATTTCATCTGCTTCTAAAAAAACCAAAACGTCATCTGCAAACATGTTGTTGAGCGAATTGTCAACCCATGTTTTGTATAAATTTTTAAAATGGGATTGTTCAAATTTTTTATCTAGCAAAAATCGACTATTTTTCCCACTTTCGTAAGCCAATTCATACAATGGTTCGATGGGCATTTTTGTTTTGTCAAATGAAAAAATGGGCGCAGCATTGTATTCATTAAATTCTATTTTCTTGACAAAAAACACTTTGGTTTCCGAAAATGTATTTTCATATTCAGAAATATGCAAAGCGAAATCATCTTTTGAAAGTACATACATCAAATCGAAATCTTCATCGATTTCAATCGCATGCAAGGGTGCGTCTAATGAAATTTCTCCCACTTTCAAATCAAAAAATTCGGAATCCCATTGCAATTTTTTAACCATGGATTTCATCAATTATATAAACAGGTCTGTTTTTGGATTGGTCAAATATTTTTCCTACATAAATGCCTGTCACGCCAATGGTTGTGATGATGACTCCTGACAAAAACCAAATTGAAACAATGATGGAAGTGAATCCCAAAACAGCAATTTCATTGTGCAAAGCTTGGTAAATATAATAACTGCCTACGCAAAATGAAATGAAGGAAATGATCATTCCGAATTTTACGAAAAGTTTCAGTGGTTTGTTGGAAAATGAAATGATAGAATTGAACGCCAAACTGATCAATTTTGCCAAACTATAACTGGTTGTGCCAGAAATTCTTGGTGCATGTTCCACAACAATCGAGGTGGTTTTAAAACCTACAAAATTGACAAACAACGGAAAAAATTTGATGTAGTCTGCAATTTTTAAAATGGATTGAATCACTTTTTGATGGTAAATACCAAAATTTGCAATCTCATTGTCGTATTTCGTGTCGGTAAAAAAACCGTAAATTTTTGAGAAAATTTTGGAAGAAAGCTTTTTCAGGAAATGGTCTTCGCGGTTCAATCTGCGTGCCAAGACAACCTCATAGCCTTCCAAAGCTTTGTTGTAAAGCGGAATGATTTCTTTGGGTTGGTCTTGCAAATCGCAATCCATCACGACCGTCCAAATGCCTTTCGCTTGGCTCAAACCCGCCATAATGGCTGGATGTTGCCCAAAATTTCTACTCAAACGAACGATTCTTAAACGCTTGTTTTTTTGTGCCAACTCGGTCATTTTCTGCCAAGATTGGTCAGGACTTCTGTCGTCCACCAAAATAATTTCATATTCAATATTCAAAACGCTGATTTCTTTTTCGATTTCGAAAACCAGTTTTTCAACGATATTTTCTGCTCTGTAAATCGGCGATACGATGGATAGAATCATGAACTCATTTGTTTATTCTGCACGCAAATATTTATTAAATTTTAATGAAAAGCAATGTTTTGACACATTTATTTCTTTTGACTAAGGCGCTGGATTCGGAATTTCTTGATGCACTTGATTGATTGCAGCCATAGTTTCCGCAGACAGAACGATTTTTTCTGCCTGAATATTTTCTTTCAATTGTTCTAAAGTGGTGGCACCAATGATGGTGCTCGTTACGAAAGACTGCTGTTTCACAAAAGCAATGGCCATTTGTGCCAAAC
>JBEILV010000066.1:0-14414 GCA_040379105.1 Flavobacterium sp. | reverse complement strand
TCATTTTCTAAATAACTAATTTCTTCTTCACGCTCTTCAATCAACTCTTTTGTTAAAAGCACGCGCTCTGTTTGAAGTGCTTCTTTCAAACTTTTGATTTTGTTTCTTTTGGCATCAATTTCTTGTTTCCATTGTTGTGCTTTTTGATCTAAAAGATTCTTTGCTTCTAAATAGTCAGGGGCACTTTTAAGAATATATTCCATATCAATATAGCCAATTTTAGCACCTCGTCCTTGAGCTTGAGCCAAATTGAAATAAAAGAATGAAAGTATGATAAATAGAATTCTCATGTTTTTTGTGTTACAGCTTTGCCTAAAAACGCCTTTATCTTGGTTTTATTATGAATGAGCAATTCTGTAAGTTTTAAATATTTTTTTTTAAATTTTATAACAGCAAATATAATAGTAATTTAAGAACTAGAATTGTTGTCCGATGATAAAATGGGTTTCCCAGCCATTTTTCTGTGTGGCACCAGGCAACGGGTCGAATCCATGACCGAAATCTATACCAAGCAATCCAAAGGCTGGCATGAAAATTCTAATTCCAAAACCTGCCGAACGATTCAAGATAAATGGATTGTATTCTTTAAAACTATTGTAAGCAGCACCAGCCTCCAAAAAGGTAAGCGCATAAATAGATGCACTATTATTTAAAGTAATTGGGTATCTGAGTTCTAAAGAAAATTTATTAAATATGGTTCCGCCATCTCGTTCAGATAAAGAATTGTTTGGATAACCTCTCAACTGTATGATTTCTCTTCCGTCTAAAGCGAAATTCGCAAGTCCATCACCGCCTAAAAAGAATCTTTCAAATGGAATAACTCCTCTATCGCTATTATAGGCTCCTAAGTATGCAAACTCACCTAAGGTTCTTAAAACCAATTTGTCGTATATTTTATTATACAAATCAGCCTTAAATTTTAATTTATAAAATTCCTGCCAATTAAATCTTTTTTGATCCACTTTACCTTGATCAACTGCCGCATCTTGAAAATTATCTACTTTATCTGGACGTGGATTGGCATTAGTGGGTATTGCATTTAAAAAATCACCAGGTGCTACATAGTTGTTATTGCTGTCGAAATAACCATCGCCTGTATATTTATATTTATACTCCTCTAGGTTTGCTAAGTTGGCATAATCGATTCCATTAAACAATGAGTACGGAGGTGAGAATTTTCCAATAATGCTAAATTCAGAACCTTGTGTTGGATAAATTGGGTTTAAACCACGGTTGTTTCTTACAAGCCCAACGGTGTAGGCAAGGTTGCGCGAACTTCCATCACCAAATGTGAAAAGGCCAGTGTTATAGTTATTTAAATCGTAATATTGAAAACTAATGGCATGAGAAATAGAGAAGTAGTCATCTGGAATTGTCAATCTTTTCGCCATACCAAGTGATAAAGAGGTGATGTTGAAACTTCTGCTTCTGTCCACGTTTGCAGAACCTCCGCCTCCGAATAAAAACTGCTTACTATGTGCAAGCGAAGTGTTGAATTGAATGGGTTTTTTTCCACCCAACCAAGGTTCTGTAAAATTCAAACTGTAGGTTTGGAAAAAAGCACTCGCTTGTAATCTTAAAGCCATTCTTTGTCCATCTCCCATAGGAAGTGGAGTATAAGCCTCTTTTTTAAAGATATTTCTAATTGAAAAGTTGTTAAACGAAAGTCCTAATGTGCCGATGAAACCGCCGCCTCCATAACCACCTTGTAGTTCTATTTGACTTGCGCCTTTTTCAACCACATTATATTCAATGTCAACCGTTCCTGCTTCAGGATTTACATTTTTGAATTTTGGCTCTAAGTTTTCAGCATCAAAAAAGCCAAGTTGTCCGATTTCACGGATACTTCTTACCAAGTCGTCTTTGCTGTATTTTTGTCCAGGTTTTGTTCGTAGTTCTCTGTAGATTACTTTGTCGTTTGTACGATCGTTACCCACAACGGTAATTTTATTGAAATAAGCCAATGGCCCTTCTAATATTCTAATTTCAAAATCAATCGTGTCGTTTTCAGTTCTAATTTCTACCGCATTGATTTGTGAAAACAGATAACCATTGTTTTGATAAAGGTTTGTAATGTCGTCAGCATCAGGTTTTGTTTTGTCTGAAATCCGCTCTTCTAGCAAAACGCCATTGTAAACATCGCCTTTTTCAATACCTAAAACGCGGCTCAATCCTTCGTCTGTGTAAATTGAATTTCCAAGGAATTTAATGTCGCCAAAATAGTATTTTCGTCCTTCTTCAATTTTTAATTTAATCGCCATTCTATTGGTTTTGGGATTAAATTGCGTGCTATCCCATAAAATACGTGCATCGCGATAGCCTTTAGACTTGTATTTATTGACAATGTTGTCTAAATCTTCCTTGTATTTTTCTGGAATAAATTTGGAACCTTTCCAGAATCTTCCCGGAAAAATTGTCTTGGTTTTTTTCATGGCACGACGCACTTTCCAATCACTTAAAATTTCGTTGCCTTCGATTTCAATTTTATTGATCTTGACCTTTTTACCTTTGTCTATGTTTACATACATTTTCACAAGGTTGCTCTCAGTTGAATCTGGTTCAACATTGATGGCTACTTTTGTATTGTAAAAACCGTCTTTTTTGTATTTATTCTCGAGGTAGTTTTTGGTTGTCGTTACTAAATTTTCGTTGACCACTTTTCCTCTTTTCAAATCGGTATCTTTCAGAATGCCCTCAATTTTACCCTTTTTAACACCACGTACTTTGGCTTCTTTAAGTTTGGGTAATTCGTTGATGTTCAATTCTAGGAAGATGCTATCGCCTTTGATGTTTGTGACATACAGATCGATGTCGCTAAAAAGTTCAAGCTTGGCTAATTTCTTAATTGCCGTACTTATTTCTTCCCCTGGAACAATGATGCGTTGGCCTTTCTCTAACCCAGTAAAAGTAACAACTGTTGCCTCGTTGAAGTTGAGTTTGCCCGTAACATCAATTTTTGCAAGTATGTAGGGTTTTCCTCTCTCAAAAGTATCTCCGTCTTGTGAAAAAAGGAAAGAACTAGTTAGTAAAATTACTAGGAGTATTATGGATTTAAAACAGTTGTTTAACATCAAGGCATTATTTAATTTGTTCACTCGTTTTTCCGAACCTACGTTCTCTATTTTGATAATTTATGACAGCTTCAAATAGGTGTTCGGGCGTAAAATCGGGCCACAAAACATCACAAAAATATAACTCAGCATAAGCAATTTGCCACAATAAAAAATTGCTGATTCTGTGCTCGCCACTTGTGCGAATCAATAAATCAACATCGGGCATATCGTGTGTGTAAAGATGCTGATTTATAACTGACGCATCTATATTGTCAGTCGAAATTATATTATTTTTAACTTTGCTAGCAATTTCTTTTATCGCTGTTGTCAACTCTTCTCTTGATCCGTAGCTCAACGCTAATGATAATCGGATTTTCTTGTTGTTTTTTGTTTTGTCAATGACTTCATTAATCACTTTTTTTACGTTGCTAGGCAATTTGTAAATATTGCCAATAGCGGTCACTTGCACATTTTTTTCCATCATGGTTGGCAATTCTTTTTTAAGAGAATTGACCATAATTGTCATCAGTGCATCGACTTCATATTTTGGGCGGTTCCAGTTTTCGGTAGAAAAAGCGTATAATGTTAAGTGCGTTACATTAATGTCTGAGCAAGCTTCTACAATTTGGTTCACGGTTTTGGTACCATTTTGATGTCCAAATGCGCGAATCATTCCTTGTTGTTTTGCCCAACGACCGTTACCATCCATAATGATGGCGATGTGTTTGGGAACTTTCTCAAGATTTATTTGATTGATTAGTGGGTCGGTTGCTGGCATCATTCGCTTTTAATAGGGGCAATAACATGGGTTTTTTCCAAAAGTATAAGTAAGTGTAAACCCCGTAAACACATACCAATCATTGCTGTTGATGTTTCCAAAACGGAAGGGCGCAAGTGATTCATTGCTGGGATTGCTTCCGTCGATATTATCAGTATAGGTATATCGGGCTCCTGCTTCTATACCTAAAACGAGTTGTCTCATAATGCTTGTTTTTACGCCCACAATCATCGGGATTCCAAAACCCCATTTGCCGTCATCTTTTCTTTGAACACCGTTTCTAAAAAACAATTCGTCATATTGAAATGCTGCAATTCCAGATGAAATATAAGGTGTGATTTGCCTTTCTAATAAATGTAAGTCAAAATCTAAAAAATTAAATTCCAAACCAGCATTCAATTCGTTGACCTTGTTTTTGAATCGGTAGTCTCTTTCATTTCTTGCCGGAACATCAGATTCGATATCATAACCAGCAATAGAACCATGAATATACGAAAACCTGTAAGTGAGGCGCTTGCTTTTATTGTATTTGTAAATAATGCCCACAGCAATTTTATTGGGAGCAATATAATTTGTTT
This sequence comes from Flavobacterium sp., assembly GCA_040379105.1. GTDB lineage: Bacteria > Bacteroidota > Bacteroidia > Flavobacteriales > Flavobacteriaceae > Flavobacterium. Next base: position 10,005 of record JBEILV010000066.1, on the reverse strand, counting down.
TGCCAACATCGCCAATAAAATTGGCACCACCACCCCAAATTCCAACTTCGTGAATTTGTGCTGAGGAGAAAAATGTCAAAAAACAAATTGAAATAATTAACAAATTTTTATTCATGCTTTTTTGAAAATAGCGTGCAAATATAACAATTATGACTACTTAAATGTCATTAATATGCTAATTATGCCCAAATTAGTATTCTGTATCGTTTACAGTTCCTTAACGGAAAAAATTTGATGCTATTGTTTATTGAAAGAATCTTAACTTGTTGCTAAGATTTTTTTAGTTTAGTTGCGTCGGTCTTCGCCCCAAAGTAATTTTTTGCGTATCGTTTGTAAAAAACTTTCTTCCTCAATTTCAATCATTTTTATGGTAAATGGTGCTTTTTTTACCAGCAGCGACACGTCGTTTTGAAGCGTAACAATTCGACTGTCTAACGACACTAAAAACTGCGATTCTCTTCCTGAAACTTTCATGCTGATTTCCATGGCATCAGGAATTACCAAAGGACGCGCATTCAAATTGTGAGGCGCAATTGGAGTAATCACAAAACTCGAAACATCGGGCAGCAAAACAGGCCCGCCACAACTTAACGAATATCCGGTGGAACCCGTGGGAGTAGAAACAATCAATCCGTCGGCCCAATAAGAAGTTAAATATTCTTTGTTCAAATAAGTTTCAACAGTAATCATCGAAGTGGTATCTTTTCGGCTGATGGAAATTTCGTTCAAGGCAAAATTCAATCCTAAAAACGGATCATTATCTTCCGAAACACTTAAAGTGATCAAACTTCGGTTCGAAATCGTAAATTGTTGGTGGATTACTTTTTCAAGTAAATGCGCAATGTTGTCTTTTTGAACCTTTGCCAAAAAACCCAATCTTCCGGCGTTGATGCCTAAAATCGGAATGCCACTTGCCCGCACAAAAGTGGTTGCTCGCAAAATCGTTCCGTCGCCACCGATGCTCAAAAGCAAATCGACTCCCGTCAAATCTTCATGCGATGCAAATGTTTTATAGGGTTTGGCAACAATTTTTTCTTCGTACAAAATTGATAAAAAATGCGCTTCAATGACCAATTCAATGTGATGATTGTTCAGAAAAACAAAAATATCTCTAATAATAGGACGGGTGTCGTTTTGATAATACTGACCAAAAATAGCTATTTTCATTTTTTATAAATTTTAATTCAAACAACACTATATTTATAGGTGCTTTGCTTCTATTTTTTTGGGCGTTCGGGCGGGCTATTCGCTGTATCTTTTGGGCTTTTGGCAGAAAAAGCCAAAAGCCCAAAAGGATGTCGCTTCTTCCGATAACTATCGGAACTAACGCAAAACCGCCGAGACGAAACCACTTTTTTATAAATCCAAATATCGTTTTAAATAATCAGAGCGTTCTTTCAAGCCCAACAAATAATTGTCTTCTTCGTGGTGCGACACAATTTCATAACCATATCTTCTGAAAGATTGAATGATTTCGTTGATGCCACCTAAAGTCAGTTTTATTGTGATTTGAACCAAATTTCCTTGGGTTTCCGACACAAAAAGCCCAAGCATTTTTCCGTTGTTGCTCTCAATGATTTGTACAATTTGACTCATCGAAAACGACTGAAATTCTTTTTCAATAATCAACAAATTGCCTGGCTCGCTCAAAAAAGGCGTCTCGTTCAAAAAACGAACAATGTCATTCAATTCATAGTAGCCAATATATTGATTTTCTGCATCCAAAACCGGTACTACATTCGTGTCGTGTTGCGCAAAAAGTTCCAAAACGTCCAGCCAATGCGTGTTTTCTCTACAAAAAAACGGACTCAAAACATAGCCAAAATCTTTCAATTGCTTGTCTTCATCTAAAATTTCTACATCGTTCAACGCCATCGTTCCTTTGAAAACCGTATCGTCAATCACAGGAAAATGAGTGAAATGTTGGTCCGAAAAAAAATCTTGCACCGCACTTATTTTTTCATGCCAATCTAAAGGGCGAAAATCTTTTCGTAGATAATCTATCGCTTCTTTCATGTAATTCAATTTATTGCAAATTAACCAAAAATTACCTTTTGCGGCTTTTATTTGTTTGTATTTTTGCCAACAACTTTATTCTAAGCTTCATGACAAAATTAAGTGTAAACATAAATAAAATTGCTACGCTAAGAAATGCACGCGGCGGACAAGTGCCCAACGTGGTGCAAGTGGCCAAAGATGTACAAAAATTTGGGGCGCATGGTGTCACGATTCATCCTCGTCCAGACGAAAGACACATCCGTTATCAAGATGCTTTCGATTTGAAACCCATCGTGACTACAGAATTCAACATTGAAGGCAATCCTGTGAAAAAATTCATCGATTTGGTGCTCGCCATTCAGCCCACGCAAGTCACTTTAGTGCCCGATGCCGACGATGCGATCACTTCAAATGCGGGTTGGAACACGATCAAAAATCAGTCTTTTCTAAAAGAAGTCATTCAAGAATTTAAACGGAACAACATCCGTACATCCATTTTTGTGGATCCAGATTTGAAAATGATTGAAGGCGCAAAAGCCACCGAAACAGACAGAATTGAGCTTTACACCGAACATTTTGCACATCAATACGAATTGGGCAACACGAAAGCCATTAGTGAATACGTCGCTTCTGCGCATCTTGCCAACGAACTTGGTTTGGGCATCAACGCGGGTCATGATTTGAGTTTGAATAATATTGCTTTTTTCAAACAAAATATCCCCAATCTTCTAGAAGTTTCCATTGGACATGCACTGATTTGTGAAGCAATTTATCTCGGATTAGAAAATGTAGTGAATATGTATTTACACAAACTAAAATAATTGATGGAGCATCCTATATTACATTCCAACATAGAAGGCGAGGGCAATCCGATTTTGATTTTACACGGGTTTTTGGGCATGTCCGACAATTGGAAATCAGTTTCGTTGGCTTTGGCAAAAAAAGGTTTTGAAGTGCACGCGCTTGATTTACGGAACCACGGCAGAAGTTTTCACAGTGAAGAATTTACTTACGAAGCCATGGCAAACGATGTATTGAACTATTGCAAAGCGCATCATTTATCAAAAGTTGATGTGATTGGGCATTCGATGGGAGGAAAAACAGCGATGCTTTTTGCTTGTCAAAATCCAGATTTAGTTAATAAATTAATCATTGCCGACATCGGACCAAAATATTATCCTCCGCATCATCAAGACATTTTGAATGGATTGAATGCGGTTGATTTTAGCAAAAATCCAGACAGGGCTTCGGTTGATGAAACCTTGAAGCAACACATCAAAATTCCGAGTGTGCGACAGTTTTTGACCCGAAGTTTATATTGGAAAACGCCCGAACAATTGGCATTCAGATTCAATGTGGCTGTTTTTATGACATCTTACGAAGAAATCGGAAAAGCATTGTCGGCAGATTTGATTTTCGAAAAACCCACACTTTTCGTTCGGGGCGGAGTGTCAAATTATGTTTTGGATGAAGATGTGCCCGAAATCAAAAACCATTTTCCGAATTTGGTTTTAGAAACGATGCCCGACGTCGGACATTGGTTGCACGCCGAAAATCCAACTTTATTTTTGGAATTGGTTTTGGATTTTATAGGCGAATAAGATGAATGAAAGCTAATCGGTAGGCTATTTTAAAAAGAGCCAAATATGAATTGCTTTAATTTTGATTGTATTTTAAGAATTTGGATTTAACTAAAACAATATTGGCTAAAAATCAAAGTAATAATCTCTAGATTTTCAATAATAAAAACTAAATTTGATAAAAAGTCAACAAGATGAATGTACAAACTGTTTCAATAGACTTTCCAAATGACATTCTTTTGGCTATAAATGAGTCAGAGAGCGAATTGAAAAAGCGTATTAAATTGTTGTTAGCAACACAATTATATGTTTCGGAAAAATTGACCATCGGAAAAGCAGCACAACTTTCAGGATTGTCAAGATTTGAATTTGAAAAAGAGCTTTCGAAAAGTAAAATTTCAATTTCAAATCTCTCAGAAGATGATTTGTTGAATGATTTGAAGCATTTGAAATGAAGAAAAAAGGACTTGTCATTGCAGATGCTGGACCAATATTTTCGCTAGCAACCATCAATAAATTAGAATTATTGGATGAAATATTTGATGAAGTCAAAATTCCAAAAGCCGTTTGGAATGAAATCACATTTGATAAAAACACTTCTTTTTACCATTCAATACAGCTTTTTTTTGAATCAAGAGTTGTTGAAATTAGCAGTTTTAATGAATTAACTTTTTTAATGGACTACGGCGAATCAGAATCTGTTATTTTGTACAAGGAATTGAATGCCGATTTCCTTTTGATAGACGACAAAAAAGCAAGAAGAATAGCAGAAAATTTCAATATAAATTGTGTTGGCACTTTGGGTATTTTATCAACTGCCAAAGAAAAAGGATTGGTCAAGGATTTAAGAGCCATCTTTTTGGCATTTTTAAAAAATGAACGTTATTATTCAATCAGTTTGATGAATAAATTATTAGAAATTCACAACGAAGAACCTCTTTTGTAAAACAATGAAGAGTTTAAATATTCAGAAAATAGTATTCAAAAAGGTCATTAAAAGTGAAAATAACCCAATTCTAAATATGTATTTACTGGTTTCAAAATTAATTATAACTACCATCATTGAGTTTTTTTAAAAGATGAAAGTGTTGGTTTTCAAAAATTTAAAATATTTCTATGCTTATCCGATTACTCATTACAGCCGTTTTGGTTTTACTTTTATCGAATTTGCTTCCGGGCATCAAAGTAGATAGTTTCTTGCAATCTTTTTGGGTGGCAATCGTGTTGGTTTTGCTCAATGTGCTTGTGAAACCCATCTTGATTTTGTTTACTATTCCACTCACAATTTTCACTTTTGGTTTGTTTTTATTGGTCATCAACGCCCTACTGATTTTGTTTTGCGATTATATCGTCGGCGGATTTCATGTGGCAACTTTTTGGGATGCTTTGTTTTTTAGCATCATCCTTTCATTGGCACAATCGATGGTGTTTAAATTCACAAATAAATCAAAAATTTCAAATCGAACGGAGTCCTAAAAATCAAAACCCTAAAGTTGCTTGCGTCTTAAAAAAATTATACTTTTGCAACCCAATTTTAGAAAGTAAAAAAAACGCAAATGAATATTACAAAAAACCAGTTAGACGCACTGAATGCGGTAGTTACTATCAACTTGACTAAAGATGATTATGCGGACAAAGTGCAAAAAGTTTTGCTAGATTATAGAAAAAATGCGAATATTCCCGGTTTTAGAAAAGGAAGCGTTCCAATGGGAATGATTCAAAAACAATACGGAAAAGCAGTTTTGTTGGACGAAGTAAATAAAGTATTGCAAGAAAATTTAAACAAATATATCAACCAAGAAAAACTAGAAATTCTAGGAAATCCGCTACCCATCATCGACGAAAATTTGGACTTGGACGCTGAAACCTTAAGTTTTTCATTCGAAATAGGTTTGTCACCAGAGTTTTCAATCGATCTTGGTGCTGCAAACAATTTGAAATCTTTCAAAGTCATTGCTGACGATGAAATGTTGAACGAGCAAGTGCACCGCATTCAAAAGCAATATGGCAAACGCTTGATCAAAAGCGAAGTTGAAAAAACAGACGAAGTGAAAGGTACTTTCGTAAATGAAGCAGCAGGCATCAACAAAAACACATCTTTTTCGACTGAAATTTTAAACGATGAAGTTTTCAATAGTGCTTTTGCTTCTAAGCAAGTAGGCGATGTTCTTGAATTGTCAACCATAGGACTTTTCAAAGACGATCATCAATTAATGACACATTTTGATTTGGACCACGACGGCATCCACGATTTAGATATTAAAGTAACTTTTACCATCGAAAGCATCACAAATGCCGAACCAGCAGAATTGAATCAAGAATTTTTTGACAAATTGTTTGGCGAAGGAGTGGTTACTTCTTTAGAAACCTTGAAAGCAAGAATCAAAGAAGATGCAGAAGCACAATTTGCACAGCAAGCAGACCAAAAGTTTTACAACGACGTAACGGCATTTTTGCTAGAATCAACAAAATTTGATTTGCCAAAAGAATTCCTTATCAAATGGCTACAAACCGCTGGCGAAAGACAATTGACAGCTGAAGAAGCCACAGAAGAATTCGAAAAATCTGAAAATGGCTTGCGTTATCAATTAATCGAAGGAAAAGTAATCAGAGATTTCAATTTGCAAGTTACTTTCGAAGAATTGAAAGACTACGTAACCGGCATGATTAAAAAGCAAATGGCACAATTCGGTCAAATGGACCCAAGTGATGACGATGTAAAAGGAATTGTGGCAAGAGTAATGTCGAACCAAGATGAAATCAGAAAAATTTCAGAACAATTATTGACAGAAAAAATGTTGCATTTGTTCAAAACAGAAGTTAAAACAAAAGAAGAAGAAGTAAACTACGAACAGTTCGTTAAAGAAATGTACGGGGAGTAATTCTTCAAAAAAAGTAAGTATCTTTGAGCGTCATTTTTATGACGCTTTTTTTTATCTTTTTCTCAATTAAATAAAACAATCAAAATCAGGTAATGCTATGAACTACGGTAAAGAATTTAAAAAATTTGCTATCAAAAAACACGGTGTAAACAGTCTTTATTACGATAAAATTGTGGGTAGTATGACCCCATACATCATCGAAGAACGTCAGTTGAACGTTTCTCAATTAGATGTTTTCTCTCGTTTAATGATGGATCGCATCATTTTTATGGGAACAGCAGTGGACGACCACATGGCGAACATCATCCAAGCGCAACTTTTGTTTTTAGAAAGTGTTGATGCTGCCAAAGACATTCAAATTTATATCAACTCTCCCGGCGGAAGTGTTTATGCAGGTTTGGGAATTTACGACACAATGCAATTCGTTAAGCCAGACGTAGCAACGATTTGTACAGGCATGGCAGCTTCTATGGGTGCCGTTTTGCTTTGTGCAGGTGCTGATGGCAAGCGTTCGGCACTTCCTCACTCTCGCGTCATGATTCACCAACCTTCAGGTGGTGCGCAAGGTGTGGCAACCGACATGGAAATCAACTTGAGAGAAATGTTGAAATTGAAAAATGAATTGTACGAAATCATTGCAAAACATTCAAAACAATCGGTTGAGAAAGTGTATCAAGACAGCGAACGCGATTATTGGATGATTGCCGACGAAGCAAAAGAATACGGAATGATTGATGAAGTTTTAAGACGTTCATAAATCAAACCAAAAAATAATTAGAAAATTTTTTAAATGGCTAAAAATCAGTTAGAATGCTCGTTCTGCGGCAGAAAAAAAGCAGACACCAATTTGTTAATTGCAGGCATTTCAGCCCACATTTGCGATCGTTGCATTGAACAAGCGCACAGCATCGTGATTGATGAAGTAAAACAAACTTCAAAAGGCTCCGATTTAGGAAATTTGGAATTGAAAAGACCGAAGGAAATCAGAAATTTTTTAGATCAATACGTGATTGGGCAAGACCAAACGAAGAAAGTGCTTTCTGTAGCAGTTTACAATCATTATAAAAGACTTACGCAAAAATCAACCAAAGACGATGTTGAAATAGAAAAGAGCAACATCATCATGGTAGGACAAACAGGCACAGGCAAAACATTGGTTGCCAAAACCATTGCACGGATGCTGAATGTTCCTTTGGCTATTGTGGATGCCACAGTTTTAACCGAAGCTGGCTATGTGGGCGAGGATGTAGAAAGCATCTTAACCCGATTGTTGCAAGCAGCGGACTACGATGTGCCAAAAGCGGAAAGAGGCATTGTTTTTATAGATGAAATTGATAAAATTGCGAGAAAAAGCGACAATCCATCCATCACCCGCGATGTTTCAGGCGAAGGCGTTCAGCAAGCATTGCTTAAACTTTTAGAAGGATCGATTGTAAATGTGCCACCAAAAGGCGGAAGAAAACATCCCGATCAGAAGTTTGTAGAGGTCAATACGCAAAACATACTTTTCATTGCTGGCGGAGCTTTTGACGGCATCGAACGCATCATTTCGAAAAGATTGAACCAACAAGCCGTGGGTTACAGTGCTTCGAAAGGACAAGAAGACGTGGATAGAACCAATCTTTTGCAATATATCGTACCAAAAGACATCAAAGATTTTGGATTAATCCCCGAAATTATAGGTCGTTTGCCAGTTTTAACACACATGGATCCTTTAGATGCGGCCACTTTGAGAGCAATTTTGACCGAACCTAAAAACGCGTTGATCAAACAGTATCAAAAACTTTTTGAAATGGACGAAGTGCAAATGACCATCGATGAAGAAGCTTTGAATTTCATTGTGGAAAAAGCATTAGAATATAAATTAGGTGCAAGAGGTTTACGTTCGCTTTGCGAAGCCATGTTGACAGATGCTATGTACGATTTGCCTGGTGGCAATGAAAAAAGTTTGCACATAGATAAATTATATGCAGAGCACGCTTTGGATAAAAACTTATTACAGCGTTTGAAGAACGCATCTTGATGTTTTTTGAGTATATAAAACCTCAAGAATGCCTAGTTTTGAAATATGCAAAGCAGAAAATGTGTCAACTTTTTTTTGAAAAAAGCAAAAGTTGACGTCCAAAAATGATCTTGTAGGAATTTTCCTACAAAACGCGATTTTGTAAGATATTTCTTACAACGTTAATTTTTGATCGGTATTTAATTTTTAAAAGTTTTATATAAAAGCAACCTTGACGAAGGTTGCTTTTTTTGTTTTTTAAAACATTAATTGTTATATGATTAGCACCTCAGTCCTTCAAAGATGGTTGCTCTTGCCTTCACTCAAAATGAATTTTTTCAAAGTGTTTTTGCCTTGTTATTTATTGTAGTATTTTTCTTACAAACAAGATGTTAATAGGTCTTTTTTTGCCTCAAAAACAGCCTAAAATTTTAACAAAAATTACAGGAAAACTGTAATGTATTTGATTTTCAAGTTGCTAATTTGGCTCAACAAAATCAAAAAAAACAATCTTAAAAAATAACATCATTATGAAAAAATTACTTTTTACAATCGCTTTAGTTGCTCTTTCTGTTGCTGCAATTTCTTGTACTGCTGAAGAATTACCAACACAACCAGAACAAAACCTAGAATTAAATCAAGGTATCGATAACGGCGAAGGATCAATTGTTGTTCCTAAAAAAGGAAATTAATTTCTGTTCTTATATTCAATCTAAATAAACTATTTTTACGCATCTTAAATCCATGAGATGCGTAATTTTTTTTATTTATTGATAGGCTCTTTATTGCTTTGTGCTTGTCGGCAAAAATTAGGCGAAAACAATAGTGAGCAAACAAGATTGGACTCATTGATTGTGAAATCTCAGCAAATGGATTTCAATCCTAAAGAAGTTGAAAAGCATTTGTCAGAAGGTTTGGAATTATTGAAAACATATCAAAATGATTCCATGAAGAGAGCTTATTTAAACAAAATTTCAAACCAATATTTCAACAATGGTTTGATGGATGATTACTTGAACGTTTGTCGGTTAAATCTTCAATTGTCTGAGCAGGCTAAAGATTCAAGCATGATGCCCATCATTCATATTGATATTTCAGATTACTACTATTACTTTTCTGTTTACGATTCTGCCTACTTTCATGTAAACAAAGTAATTAAAATTTTAAAAAACAAGCCAAATCATGTCTTGCTTGGAAGGGCTTATCTGAATAAAGCGGCCATTTCTCACTCGCAGAAAGCGCTGATTGAAGCAGAGATTGAAGCCATTGAAGCACTCAAGATTGGCGAAAAAATAGATAACAAACGCCTTGTTTATGACGCAAGTAATTTATTAGGACTTATTTTGAACAAACTAGAAGACTATGAGCGTTCATTAGAATACCACTTCAAAGCATTAAACACTTTAGAGTTACTTACTTAATTACTACTATTTGCTTCCAACCATAATGTTTATGATTGACCAATCTTCTAAATAAATTATCAAAGATTGTTTCTTTGAATATGGAACGATTTAATCTATAAAAATATTCGTCTAGATATTTC
>JBEILV010000065.1:0-14456 GCA_040379105.1 Flavobacterium sp. | reverse complement strand
GGTTGCCTTTGTAGTGATTATTCTAATTTTTTTTAAAAAAATTAATTAAAATAGGTTCACCACTCGAGCGTGGCACAAGCAAACCGCTTGCACTTTAACGTAGAAGAGCGAAAAACGGGATTCGAACCCGCGACCTCGACCTTGGCAAGGTCGCGCTCTACCAACTGAGCTATTTTCGCATGATTTAAATGAACGTGCAATTGTTTGTTATTGCGGTTGCAAATTTATACTATTTTTTTACTTTAGCAAGTAGTTTTGATCAAATTTTTTTGAAAATTTTTATTCAATTGATTTACAATTTTTTAAAATTGAAATAACATGGCATCAAGGATTCCAAAACAAGATATTATCTTCGATTTATAGGTTTCTAGCCAAAACATTGAACAAAGCTGCATGCGACAAACAAAAATCTAATTTGGTTTTGATGAGCGTTAAATTAGAACTCAACAAACTATTTTCTCTTGCATTCAGAATGAAAATAGAACTTTCGCCAAAGAAAAACAATCGTTCTTCCGCAGTCAGTAATTTTTGAAAATCATCGGCCAATTCTTGCGTTATATTCAACTGAAGATTGATTGAATTAATTTCCTGCATTTGATAGTCGATTTTGTTTTTTAAAGCAAGATTTTCAAAATCTAAATCCAAATTGGCTTCTTGCAATCTGAATTTCGCAATTTTAAGATTCCCACGTTCTTTTCGTAAAAAAATCGGCATGCTAAATGTAAGTCCGTATTTGTAGTTGACCACATTAAAATCGCGGATATAAACAGGCTCTGACAAATAATTATAATTCAAATCTAACCTTGGTTTGAGCAAATCTGCAGCTACCTTTCTTTCTACTTCCAACACTTGCACCTTATTGCGAAGTGCGCGGATTTTCGGATGATTTTCTAAATCTACTTCGCTCATGAGCAGTCCGTTGGTTTGCAAAATGGTGGCTATTTTTTTTTCTAAATCGATTTCTGGCACCATACTTTCTTGCAATTCAAGCGGAGTCCCGTTTTCTAACCATAAATAATTGGACAATTCAAGCGTGGCTTTTCGCAACTTGATTCTCGATTGTTCTAATCCTAAAGCCCTATTTTTTAATGTAATTCCTGCTTCAACACTGTCGATTCCTGGACGGTCGCCGGCTTTGATTAAATCGCGAATTCCTTTTAAACGAATTTCAGCATTTTTTAGAAAGGTATTGTATAAATCGTATTCTAATTGATTCTGATACCAATTGAAATAGGCCACAATGGCTTCATGAAGTATATTCGTTACTTCCAAATCTCTTTCTGCAAATGAAAGTTGTTGGTAAATTTTGGCTTTTCGCAAATCGGCCATTCGCTTGTTGATGAACAATCCTTGTCCAACGGGCACAGAAATGCCTAAAGTGGCCAAACCACTTGCGGGATAGGTTCGCTCGGGATTTAAATAAATGCCATCCGCTTGTTCAAAACCGGCTTTGACTTCGACTCCATACCAAGTTGGAATTTTGAAAGTCCCGTTGAGAATATCAAAATAATCCGACGACTTGAATTGTTTCTTTTCATAATCCACTTCTATTTTCGGGTCAAAACCACCTCGTGCTGCTAAAATTCCCGCTTGGGCTTCGCTCACAACCAAATTAGCTTGTTTGACTAACGGATGAAACTCTTTAATGAAACCCAAATATTCGTCTAAAGTTAGAACTTGTGTAGGCGCGATGGTTTGCGCCATTGCAAGCTGCGTGATCAGAAAAAAACTAAAAAGGCATTTTTGTATCATGTTTTTCAACTGATTTATTTTTTAGTAGCTGTTGTGCTCGTTTCTGGCAGATAATAATTGGGCGGGAATCCGTTTAGTTTTCGCCATAATTCGAACCAAATAGGCACATCGTTCAGCAAAGCCAAAGTTTGTGCTCCTGCGCCCACGCTTAATTGTTTAGGCCAAGGCTCATCTTCGGGGTCTTGAGAAATCAAAACTCGGTATTTTCCATTGACACTGATAAAATTTTCAACAGCAACAATCCGTCCTCCGAAAGTTCCGTATGACAAATTGGGCCAACCGCTGAAAACAATCGTGGGCCAACCATCGAACCAAATTCGCACGTGTTCGCCTTTATGAACCAATGGCAAATCTATTGGATCCACAAAAGTTTCGACAGCAATGTCAAAATCGGCGGGCATGATGCTCACAATCGGCGTACCTTCTTTAATGGTTTCGCCTAATCCTGATTGCAAAGCCCGGTTGACGTAGCCATTTTGTGGAGCTTTGATGTAGTACAAATCGTTACGCATTTTGTAATTTACATATTGATTTTGCAATTTATTCACTTGTGCTTCCGTGTCAAATTGACTGCTCAAGGCCGTAAATTGATCGCCTTCAGCTTTTGAAATTTTATCAGCATATTCAGCTTCAATTCGATTGATTTCAATTCTTGCATTGATGTTTTCGTTTCTAGAACCTAACAATTTGTTTTGTTGCGTAATAATTTTTGCCTCCGCATCTTGCAATTTCAATCGTTTCTCCTCCAAATCTGTCACAGCTTTTAATCCTTCTTTGTTCAATTGTTTTGAGCGCTCAAATTGTGTTTTGGCAATAGACAATTGTGTTTTGATGGCTTCTAAATCCATGCTGTCGCTTTGAATTTTGAATTCAGATTGTAGCAACTTGTTTTGCGCTTGCTCTAATTTTAATTTGCGTTCATAAACTAACGCTTGAATTTGTTTGCTCAAAGCACCCACTTTTCCTGAATAGGAATTTAAAGATTGAGTTTTGGCATCGACCTGATTTTGTGTATTTTGAACTAAATTCGGATCGAAATAATCATCTTTTACCTCTGATATAAACAAAATCGTGTCGCCTTTTTTCACATAATCGCCTTCATTGACATACCATTTTTCAATTCTTCCTGCAATGGCGGTATGAATGGTTTGCGGACGCTGACTTGGCGAAAGCGTAGTTACAAATCCTGAACCGTGAATGAACTGTGTCCAGGGAAGAAAAAGAAATAGAAAGCTCAGAATCAATATATAAAGTAAAACTTTGTTGAACCTTTTATAGGGCTCTTTACTTTTCAAATGCTCAAGCGACTTATATTTCATCGCATTGATGCGGTCAAGAATTGAATTGTCGGATATGTCTAACATATATTTTAATTTTTTGTATCAGATATGATGATGCCGTTGTTTAACTCAATTTCACGCCCACATTTGTTGCGCCAATGTGGATTTTTGGATGCTACAATCAGTGTCCATTCATGGGATGGATGCGTCAAAAAGTCCACGATTTCGTTGGCTTGTTTGACATCCACTTTATCTAAAGGTTCTTCTAAAATCAACAGCTTAGGTTTATGAATGATGGTTCTTGCTAATACAATTTTTTGAATTACCGAAGACGGAAGTCCTTTTCCTTCAGACTTCAACATCGTTTCCATTCCTTTGGGTTCGTCTTTCAAATAGCTTGACAATTGTACATTTTCAATGACCCATTTCAAATGTTCGTCTGTTACTTTTTTATCATTTAAAGTTATATTTTCCAAAATACTCCCTTCAAAAGTAAACTGACTTGCCGTGATGATTCCGATTTTATTTCGGTAATCCATCGGTTTGATTTTACTGATAAAATGTTGATTGATATAAAACAAACCCGTTGTTGGTTCCATCCAACCGCCCATAATTTTCAAAAGTGTAGATTTTCCAGAGCCATTTTCTCCGTAAATCAGCACACGCTCTTTTGGTTCGATTTTTAAACTGATGTTTTTCAAGACTGGATTCAAATCGTTGGGATAGTGAAAACAAATTTTGTCGAGTTCTAATCCAATAAAATCTTCTGGTACAGAATCTGTGTCTTTATCGCTGGGTTTTTCGAGTTCAACGTCTGTTACTTCGCCCAATTTTTCTAATCCTGTCAGTAAATCATAAAAACTTTCCAATCCCAAAATCAATTTTTCAACCGATGAAATAACCCCGATAATAATGATTTCGGCGGCTACAAACTGGCCGATGTTCATTTGTTGATTGATCACTAACAAACCTCCAATCAGTAACAAGCCTGCCGTTGTGATTGCTTTGAATCCAATTAATTGGTAGAACTGTCGGACCAACACGCTGAAATGTTTTTCTCTTGCGTTGATGTAGCCCATGACCAATTGATCATTGCGATTCATGGAATATTGATGCACATTAAGATTTTTGAAAGTGTTTTGATTTCGTGCAATTTCCTGCAGCCAGCTTGCAATTTTATATTTAAATTTTGACTCTTTGATGCTTGTTTCCAAACCATAGTCGAAAGAAAATTTGAAAATAAAATAGAGCATGACAAATAGAATCACACCAAATAAGATGAAAAAAGGATGATAGACCGAAAGTAAAATCAAACTAAAAATGATGGTCAACAACGCAGCTGAGTAATCGAGTATTAGTTTTGCCATTCCTTTTTGCACCGTGAGCGAATCGAAAAAACGATTGGATAATTCTGGTGGATAATAGCTATCAATGGCTTCCCATTTCATTTTCGGGAATCTGAACGCAAATTCGAAAGCAGCCCGAGCAAGAATTTTTTGTTGTATATTTTCAGTGATGCGCATTTGCATTAAGCGCAAAACTCCCATTAAAATGGAACCTAGCACAACGACTACGACCAAGATAATCCAAGAAACGTTTACTTTTCCCCCTTGAATTAAATTAATAATGGCCTGAATTCCCAAAGGCAAAGACAAACTTACGATTCCAGAAATAAAAGCATACCAAATGACTTGGTAGATGTCTTTTTTGTCCAATCGCAGTAAATTTCCAAAACGCGCCAAAGGCTTCAACTTCCTGATTTGACCTAATTTCATTTTCTTTAATTATCTGTGTTGTTTAAAACTCTAAATACTAAATCCTTATAAAAATATGAAGGTAAAAATTCTTGATGGCAATTGGTGATGGTTTTGAAATGATGACGCAAAAAATATTGATGCAAAGCACCTTCTACAACTGTGGAAACCAAACTCAAAGCATACGGATACCGAGGATTGTAAGCTTCTACTAGTTTTACGATTTTTTGAATTATTCCTTTATAAACCAAAAAATAGCCTTCCTGATTTTCTTTGTCCACCATTTTGGTAAGATAAGATTTTGAAAACTCAGAAATAATAATTCGAAACAATCGTTCGCCATCTATAAAATCTTGAGATAACTCTAAATCCATTGGACTGGTTACAATCTCAATGCCAATGGCCAACTTTTCTTTAGCATCTGAAATATTGTGTGTGTTATAAGCTAATTTATAGCCAATCCAACCCCAATACCATGACGTGAGATACATTAAAACCTTGTGTTTGTTTTCGAAGTAACGATAAATCGAACTCTCGTTGGAGCCAATTTTTTCGCCTAATTTCTTGAACGTGTAATGCTCAAAACCCAATTCATCAATCAAAACAATACTTTGTTCTATGATTTTTCTGCCCAATTCCGAAGTTTCTGGGTCTTTGAGATAAATCTTTTCGTTGACTTGTACTTTTATTGATGAAAATATATTTTCCATAAAAGATTAAAATTTCACACAAAAATAATAGTAATACTTTTACATTTGTTAGCATTAGTATTTGTTTAACACTCATCGGTTTCATTTCAAATTTATTGTAACTTTGGAAAGCCAAATCCTACTAATTGTAACAAAACTTTCTTCACCATGAAAAAACTCAGCAGTGTTCTTATCTTTATTTTTCTTTTATTTTTAGTTTTCTATTTTGGTTTACCTGTATTGAACTATGGCTTTTTTCAGTTGCCCATCCTTGCCATCATTATTGTATTTGTATTGTTATTGATGAGCATGGAATTTAAAACAACCAACAACGGACAAGGCTTGCTGATTAAAAAGCAACCCAATAAGATTCTGGTTTATTTGCTCACGATTTTGATTGTTTATGCAACAGCCGTTCCTTTTTTTACAACAGCACCTATTCTTCACACCAAAAAATACCAAAATTTGATTGGTAAAGTTGAAAATGGCAATGAAATTACAAAACAGATTGAAGCCATCTCGATAGATGAAATTCGGGTAGTCGATCGTCCGTTGGCATATTTGCTTGGAGAGAAAATTTTAGGTTCGCAACCTGCTTTGGGAAGCCAAGTGGAATTGGGCGATTTTTTCATTCAGAAAGTAAACGGCAAACTTTATTGGGTGGCACCTTTATTATATTCTGGATTTTTCAAATGGTTGAACCAAAAAGAAGGCACACCGGGCTATGTGATGGTTTCTGCCACCAACGAGCGCGATGTTACACTCGTTCAAAATATCAAAAATGAACCGATTAAAATTAAATACCAACCAAACGCTTATTTTCAAAGTGAAATTCATCGACATGTGTATTTTCATGGATATACCACGGTTGGTTTGGACGATTTTAGTTTTGAAATTGACGATGAAGGACGTCCTTTTTGGGTGATTACAACCTACAAGAAAAAAATTGGATTTAGCGGGAACGATGCCACGGGAGTTGTAGTTGTCAATGCACAAACGGGTGAAATCGAATCCTATACTATTGACAAAACACCCGATTGGGTAGATCGCATTCAACCTTCTTCTTTCATTGAAGAGCAATTGAATGATTGGGGCGAATATGTGCATGGATATTGGAACTTTTCAAACCTAGAAAAACTGCAAACTACCGAAGGTTTGACGTTAGTTTATGGAAAAGACAACAAATCATATTGGTACACAGGCATTACTTCCGTAGGAAAAGACGAATCGTCGGTGGGCTTTGTTTTGGTGGACACCCGCACGAAAGAAACCACGTTTTACAAACAAAGTGGCGCCACCGAATATGCCGCTCAAAGTTCTGCCGAAGGTAAAGTGCAAGAAAAAAATTACCGTTCTTCTTTGCCGATTCCCTACAATATCAACAACATTCCTACCTACGTCATGACTTTAAAAGACGATGGAGGTTTGGTCAAGATGTATGCCATGGTGGCGATTAGTGATTACACGATTGTAGGTGTAGGCAACACGATGCGAGAAACATTGACTTCCTACAAAAACGTTTACAACATGGCTGATAACAAAATCAGTAAATCTCAAAGTAGTTCGAAAAACAACATCACAGCCAAAGTAACTCGTTTTCAGATGGATGTAAAAAATGGACAAAGTTTTTACTATTTTATGGTCGATGGCTATCAACCTATTTTCGTTGGATCGTCTCAAATTTCGAATCAATTGCCTGTTACGAATGTTGGCGACAGCATCAAAATTAGCTATGATTTAGATTTAGAGGAAGTGACCGATGTTGCCACTTTTGAAAACTTGACAGTCAATTTGAAAAAACTGAAAGACGACAAGGTGAAAGAATAAGAAAATTGCATTACTTAATGTTTCCTGCAAAAGAAACTTTTATATTTGTTTAAATTTTTATTGAAAATGAATGATGGGAAATTTAGAGTAGAATTTTTAGAAGACGCAAAAATATTTTTAGATCAACTTGATGAAAGAGCGAGAGCAAAAATCATCTACAATATTTGGAAGTCAAGAAGTTTAACGGATAAAAATTTATTCAAAAAACTGCAAGATAACATTTGGGAATTCCGTACAAAATTTAATAAAAGTTACTATCGTCTTTTTGCCTTTTGGGATAAAACAGAGAAAAACGATACTATTGTTATAACAACACATGGGATCATTAAAAAAAACAGATAAAATTCCTAAAGGAGACCTTGAGCGTGCAGAACAATTGAGAGCAAACTATTTTAATGTTAAAAACAAACCAAGATGAAAACTTATAAATTAGAAGAACTTACAGATTTGTACATTGGTAAAGTCGGCACAAAAAAACGTGATGATTTCGAAAATGAGTTACGATTGGATTTATTAGGACAAGCCATTAAACAAGCAAGACAAGAACGCAAATTAACACAACAGGAATTAGGCGATTTAGTAGGAGTAAAAAAAGCACAAATCTCTAAAATCGAAAATAGTACTACCAATGCAAGGTTTACCACAATTCTAAAAGTTTTTGAAGCATTGGACGCTAAAATTCACTTTAATGTAGAATTAAACAACCAAAAACTAGCTTATTAAACTAAATAAAATTGATCTTTAGAAAATGTCATGCAAGATTTGAAAAATTGATTATTTCCTAAAAAGTCTATTTTTGTTATCAATTAAGAGCAAACTCAAAACAAAAACGAATGAAAGTATATGTATTTCCCGGGCAAGGCGCTCAATTTACAGGCATGGGTAAAGAATTGTATGAACAATCTTCGGAAGCCCGCGCTATGTTTGAAAAAGCCAACGAAATTTTAGGATTTCGCATCACAGATCAAATGTTTGAAGGCACCGCAGACGCATTGAAAGCCACACAAGTAACCCAGCCTGCGGTTTTTTTACATTCCGTTATTTTGGCAAAAACTTTGGGAGCGGCCTTTCAACCCGACATGGTGGCCGGACATTCTTTAGGTGAATTTTCTGCCTTGGTGGCCAGTGGTGCACTTTCTTTTGAAGATGGTTTATCGTTGGTTTATAAAAGGGCTTTGGCGATGCAAAAAGCTTGTGAAATTGCGCCTTCCACGATGGCAGCAGTTTTAGGACTTGACGATGCCATTGTTGAGCAAATTTGCGCCGACATCGACGGAATTGTGGTGGCAGCGAATTACAACTGCCCCGGTCAATTGGTTATTTCGGGTGCAACTCCCGCTGTTGAAGCGGCTTGCATCAAACTCAAAGAAGCTGGTGCAAAAAGAGCTTTGTTGTTGCCTGTCGGAGGTGGATTTCATTCGCCGATGATGCAACCTGCACGAGAAGAGTTGGCCATTGCGATTGAAAAAACCACTTTTCAACAACCTATTTGCCCGATTTACCAAAACGTAACGGCTTCGGCGGTTTCAAAACCAGAAGAAATAAAAGCCAACTTAATCACGCAACTGACTTCGCCCGTTCGTTGGACACAATCGGTACAACAAATGATAGCCGATGGCGCAACTTCTTTTACGGAAGTAGGTCCTGGAAAAGTGTTGGTTGGTTTGATCAACAAGATTGATAAAAACGTAGCAACCATTTCAGCTTAAATTTATATTTAATAAAAAGTAAAAACCGTCTTTGAAAATCTCGAAGGCGGTTTTTTTGTATTCGTTAGATTTATTACACAATTGCAAAAGTTTTGTATTAATAAACGAAATTGTCAACATATTTATAACTTCAAAGTGATATTAAAAAGATTCAAAACAATCATTCATTTTAATTTAATTTGTAATTTTGATTAAAAGATATTTAAATGGATTTACAAACTCGAAAAATCAACTTTATTCAAGACTTTCTGAAATTGGATAGTGAAAAATTAATTACTCAATTTGAAAATTTACTTAAAAAAGAAACTTCTAATCATGAAGAGTTTAAGGCAATGACTATGAGCGAATTCCATAAAAGAATCGAAAAATCAACCATTGATTCACAAAATGGTAGAGTTATTGACGTTGAAGATCTACTATCTGAAATTGAACAATGGAGTTAAAAATTATATGGACTGATTTTTCTAAAATTGAACTCAAAAAAATATTCAAATTTTATAAAAAGACTGCTGGTGTTCATACAGCCAAAAAAATTGTTTCAGAAATTACCAAGGAAACGCTCAAATTAAAAAATGATCCTGAAATGGGTCAAAAAGAAGACTTATTAAAAAATGACCCTAGAGAATTTAGATACCTAGTTTACAACAATTACAAAATTATTTATTTGGTATTTATGGACAAAAATACTGTTGAAATTTTTGACGTATTCGACACAAGACAAAACCCAATTAATATGAGTAGAGTAAAGTAAAATCTACTACAATCAATGCTTATTCAAAGCTGTTAATTAATTGCAAGGATTACTCAAGAATTTTTCAACAAAATCAATTTCGCATAAAACCATTTTTACCCCATCGGCACATCCATCAAAAGCACTTGGGTATTTTCATTAAAAACAAGGGTAGTTGCATCTATTTCCCAAAGTCCGATAGCGTCTCGTTTGTGTAAAACTTCCGACTCTACGGTCAAACTTCCTTCAATCACAAAAATGTAAAGACCGTTCGTTTTTAATTTTGGTTGATAAGTAACTTCTTTATGTGCATCAAATTGACCAAAATGAAACCACGCATCTTGATGAATCCAAACTCCTGCATCGTTAGGATTGGGCGACAAAATTTGCTGGAATTCATTTGGCTTATTGTCTTTCAAAAACGAAAGTTGGTCGTAACGAGGAGTCACATCTATATATTTCGGAAACATCCAAATCTGCAAAGTATTGGCGGGTTTGTCGTTGTTCGGATTGAACTCGCTGTGTAAAATTCCGGCGCCAGCACTCATCACTTGAATGTCGCCATGTTTGATCACGGCTTCATTACCCATACTGTCTTTGTGTGCCAAATCGCCCGAAAGCGGAATGGTAATAATTTCCATATTATCGTGTGGATGCGTGCCAAAACCCATACCAGCAGCAATTATATCATCGTTCATAACACGCAAAACGCCAAAGTTCATTCGATTTGGGTTGTGATAACTGGCGAAACTAAAACTAAAATTGGCTTGCAACCAACCATGATTGGCTCTGCCACGCTCGTTTGCTTTGTGTAAGATTTTCATTGATTTCTTTATATGTTGACGGGATTGAATAACATTTTTGCTAAAATAAATTGATTTAGAAATGCCCTTAAAAATAGAAAAACGAACTGACAAATTGCATAAACTTTCATTTTATAAGATTCTTTTATGATTTAGTTTGATTTACGAAAGGCATGTATTTCATTTCAAACTCAAAAATTTTATCCTTTCTTTAAGGAGGTTGTCTAACTTTTTTTTGAAATTTACATTTTATAAAAATTTAGCATGCCGCGAATGATTTATTTTTTATATATATTTTGCATTTCATTGGCTTTTGCTCAAAACGAAAAGACCATCAGAGGTTTAATTTTAGTTGACAACCTTCCTGCTTCTGAAGTGGTTGTGATTAATTTAACTAAGGAAAAAGTGACTGTTTCTGATGCCCAAGGAAGTTTTGAAATCAGTGCCTCTGAGGACGATTTGCTCACGTTCTCGGCAGTACACCTGCATTATTGGCGACAAAGTGTAGATGCTAAAACCATGACTTCGGGTGGCATGATTGTCAATCTATCTGAAAAAACAACTGATTTAGAAGAAGTTGAAGTCGTGCAATATACCCACATCAACGCTTTCGATTTGGGTATTATCGACCGAAAAATTAAAACTTTAACTCCCGCAGAACGACGCTTGAAATTAGCGGGCGATTTCAAATATTATCATTTACTCAGTATTTTGGGTGGTTCTTTAGACATTGAACCCATCATTAATAAAATTTCTGGCCGTACCAAAAGACTCAAAAAAGAGTTGAAACATGAGCAAAAAGAAAGATTGATCGAAGTGCTAAACTCAAAATTTGAAAATGACTATTACATTGAAAAACTAAAAATACCAGCTGAATATCTCAATGGATTTAAACAATATTGCGTTGAATTTCCCATCGAACCTTTGTTGGAAGCAATTGACAAAAACAAACTCGAACTTGAGCTTACCCTTTTAGCCACCGACTTTCTAGCTTATTTATATGAAGAACAATAAACTGTTTTGCCTGTTTTACTTTGCCTTTTGTCATTTGATGTTGGCACAAAATCTTACGTCTATAGAAGGTTTGGTTTTGGTTAATGGCAATCCCGCAGAAAATGTACAAATCATCAATCTTTCCAATGAAAAAAACGCCGTAACCAACGAAAAAGGCCAATTTTTTATGGATGTAACAGAGGGCGATTTGCTTACTTTCAATGCCGTTCATTTAGATTTTTGGCGGCAAAGTGTAAAAACAGAACATATTGAAACTAAAAAAATGAAGGTCAACATGACCGAAAAAGTAACGGAACTTGAAGATGTTACGGTTACAAAATATGTGGGTATTAATGCTTATGATTTGGGCATTATCGATCATAAAATCACTACAAAAACAGTGGCAGAACGAAGACTGTATAATGGATCGCAAGGAATTGACGGCCTAATCAATGCGCTTACTGGTAGAAAAAAAATGCTCAAAAAAATGATTGAATACGAGCGAATGGAAATGGTTGCTGATAAAATTGAAATGATGTTTGAAACTTCCTATTTCATCGAACAACTCAAAATTCCTGCTGATTATGTAAGTGGTTTTATTGATTATTGTTCGAATGATTTAAAACTTGCAGCCGCTGTCAATGAAAAGAAAAAACTAGATGCAGAGTTTATTTTGGCTGAAAAAGCAACAGTCTTTCTCGGTTTTTTTGAGGAAGAAGAAGTTGAAGTTGAAAGCAAACCTTAGTCTTTTTTCTGTTTCAAAAAGTTGAAAATCGTCTCTGTTGCACCTTGATTGTTTTGAACAAAATCGCTACAAATTTTTCCCTTTTCAAGTCTAAAATCTGCGTTATTAATTAGTTTCATGACCGTTTGATTGAAAGTTGCTTGTCCGTCAACCACCAAACAACCGCCTAGTTGCACCAATTCTTTGGCTTCGTTGAATTTTTCAAAATTCGGACCAATCACAACTGGAATTCCAAAAGTGGCTGGTTCGAGAATATTATGCAAGCCAGCAGTGCCAAAACCTCCACCAACATAAGCCAAATCAGCCTCGCTATAGACTTTGGTCAGAAAACCAATGGCGTCAATAATCATGATTTGATATTCGTGTAAATTTTTATTTTCCTTTTCAGAATACAAAACAACAGGTTTTGAAAATTTGCTTTTTAACGCATCAATGTTCTCTTTATGAATAAGATGGGGCGCAAAAACAATCTTAACATTCACAGGAAGTTGATCTATTAAATGAATGAACAACGCTTCATCTTTGGACCACGAACTTCCTACCACAATCATCAATTGATTGTTTTTGAACTTCACAATAAAATCCAAATGGTTGTTTTGTTTCAAAATGGCTCCTACCCTATCAAAACGCGTATCGCCAGAAATTTTGACGTTCGTAAAACCGATACTTTCGAGTAAATCTTTTGAAATTTTGTTTTGAACAAAGAAATAATCGATGTTTTGCAGTGCTTTTCTATAATATCCACCATAGTTTTTAAAGAAAATTTGTTCTTTTCTGAAAATGCCAGAAATCAAATAAACGGGGATTTTTTGTTGCGACAAGGCATTCAAATAATTGGGCCAAAATTCATATTTGATAAAAAACACCTTTTTTGGGTGCACAATTTTCAAAAACTGATGCACGTTTTGTTTGGTATCTAAAGGCAAATAAGTGGTCAAGTCTGCCAATTTATTGTTCTTTCTAACTTCATAGCCAGAAGGCGAAAAAAAAGTGACTAAAATTTTATGCTCTGGAAATTCGATTTTATAGCGTTCGATAACGGGAATGCCTTGCTCAAATTCGCCTAAAGATGCGGCATGGAACCAAACCCAATCTTCATTTTGAGAAATACCTTGTTCTAAAACTTGAAATACATTTTTTCGTCCGTTGACAAACAATTTCAGCTTAGGATGAAAAAAAGCAAGCAAAGGCAACAGCTTTGAAAGAAGTGCTATCGAAAAATTATACAGTACATTCATGAAATAAAAATAACAAAAAGAGCGCAACACAATATGATTATCTTTAAAAAAAGGCAAAAAAAAACGCCTCGATATCGAGACGTTTTAATTTTGTTCTGCTTAAATTATTGAGCAGGAGCAGCTGGAGCTTCTTCTGTAGTAGCACCTTCTTCAGTTGCAGGAGCTTCTTCAGTTACTGGAGCTTCAACTTCTGTTCCTTCTTCTGCTTTTTCTTTACATGATACGAAAGAAACTGACATAGCAGCTACTAATGCTAAACTTAAAAATACTTTTTTCATCTTACTTTTAATTAAAAGGTTAATTATTAATTCGATGCAAATATATACATTTTTTGAATTGATAATATATTTTTTTGTTTTTTTTTTAAGAAAGTAAACTCTTTAGAAATCAAACGTTTGCGCCAGCGTATTAACATAAAAAAAAGAGTTTTTACCACCCCAACACTAGGTTAGAAACGTCAGGATTTTGAAAAACCTATTCAACTTTTGCTTTTGGATGCACTAATTTCATTTCTTCAATTAAATGTTTTGCCCCTGCAAACTTATCTACAATGAACAAAACGTATCGAATGTCCACCATAATGTTTCTACAAATCGCAGGATCGTAATAAATATCACTCATCGTGCCTTCCCAAACGCGGTCAAAATTGAGTCCAATCAAATTTCCTTGCGCATCAATGGCCGGACTTCCAGAATTGCCACCTGTTGTATGATTTGTACCGATAAAACAAACCGGCATTTTTCCGTTGGCATCGGCATAAGGACCAAAATCTTTTTCATTGTAAAGCGAAATTAATTTTTCGGGCACATTAAATTCGTAATCGCCCGGTTTGTATTTTTCCATTACGCCTTCCAAATATGTCACAGGTTGGTAATAAACCGCATCCGCCGCTTGATAACCTTTTACTTTTCCATACGTCACACGCAATGTGCTGTT
>JBEILV010000064.1:0-14650 GCA_040379105.1 Flavobacterium sp. | reverse complement strand
CATTTTTCAAAGTGCGTTGCGCTTTGGATTCAAAAGAACTCAAACTCAAATCAGGCTACAAAACCCAAGTTTCAAAAGGTATGACGTTAACTACACGTTACATCATTACACGCAGAAGTTTGTATGACTTACTGTTTGATAAAGTAGATGATTGGTTGAATCCGAAAGTTAGTAAGCAGTAGCCAGTGTTCAGTCGCAGACACAGTCACAGTTTACATTATACAAAATACATTTTAAAGAAAGCACAGAACAAATTATTCAAACGAAAAAAAATAAAAAAATGAAAGTAAAATAGTAAGTTTGTAGTACAAAACTTTTGGTTATGACAACAATTGCTTTACAACAAGAATTGATTAAGAAAATTTCTACTATTCAAGATGAAGCTACTTTATCAAGAATTAATAAATTAATTAATATTGAACAAAGTACTATTCAGTTTTCTAATCTCCAAAAAAACTTAATCAGCCAAGCTGAAAAGGACTATGAAAATGGAAATTATACTGAACATGCAGTTTTAATGGATAAGTTAGCCAAAAAACATGGATGGTAGGGTTATAATTTGGTCAAAAAGAGCTGAATTATCTTATGATGACATTTTGCTATATTATTCTTCAAACACAAAAAGAAGCAAATATGGTAAAAAACTCCATAAAAAAGTTACCGAATTAACTTTTAACCTTTTGAAATTTCCCGAACTTGGAAAAGCTGTTGAACACTCTGATTATCGTGTATTTGTAATTGATAATTATTCTTTGTATTATAAAATTTTGGAATCAGAAATTTTCATTGCACTTTTTTGGGACAATAGAAGAAGTCCAGATTTGTTTCTGTCTGAATTATCAAAACCGGTTTAGTTTACTACAAATTTTTTTTTATTTTCTGAATCTAAAATCAGAAAATGGCATTAAATAAAAAATTCAAATCAGGGGTTAAGATAAAACAACACGATATAAAAGATTGCGGTGCCGCTTGTTTGGCATCCATTGGCAATCATTTTAAAGTGAATCTTCCTATTGCAAAAATTCGTCAATTTGCCAATACCGATAAACGTGGTACCAATGTTTTAGGCATGATTGAAGCTGCCGAAAAAATGGGTTTTACGGCTAAAGGAGTTAAAGGCGGAATAGACGCTTTGCCAGAAATTCCACTGCCTGCCATTGCACACGTCGTTGTAAAAGAACAACTGCACCATTATGTGGTAATATACAAAGTGACTAAATCTGAAATTCAAGTCATGGACCCCAGGTTATGGTAAAATGATGACTTACAACTATGAAGATTTTCAAAAAATTTGGACAGGTGTTTTGATACTTTTTGCTAAAAATGATGATTTCATTGAGCGAAACGAAAAGACTTCAACTTTTAGTAGGTTTTGGCACTTGATTCAGCCACATAAAACGATTTTAACACAAGCATTGCTTGGCGCAGTAGTTTATACGATTTTGGGGTTGGCAATGTCTATTTATGTTCAGAAAATAACCGATTATGTATTGGTGGAAGGCAATAGAAATCTTTTGAATTTATTGAGTGTTGCCATGATTGGAATCATATTGATGCAGGTTTTTATTGGCGCAACTAAAAGCATCATGGTCATGAAAACGGGTCAATTGATTGATGCAAAACTAATTTTAGGTTACTACAAACATCTGCTTCGATTGCCTCAGCGTTTTTTTGATACGATGCAAATTGGGGAAATTACATCGCGAATTTCCGATGCGGTAAAAATCAGAGCTTTCATTAATGAAGTAGCTATTGATTTGATTGTCAATATATTTATCTTGATATTTTCATTTGCATTGATGTTTACGTATTATTGGAAACTAGCTTTGGTTATTTTATTGATTATTCCATTCTATGCAATTATTTATTTTTTGATGAACAAATTCAACAAAAAAGTAGAACGAAAGATCATGGAAGAAGCTGCTGAATTAGAAACACAGTTGGTTGAAAGCGTTTCGCATGTCAGAACCATAAAAGAATTTGGGATTGAGGAATTTACTAATTTGAAAACCGAAAATAAGTTTGTAAAACTACTTTTCACAGGGTTTAAATCTGGTTTAAACAGTGTTTTTGCAGGAACATCTACGCAAGTATTAGCTTCTATTTTTACGGTTATCTTGCTTTGGATTGGTTCAGGTTTTGTAATTGATGGCGAAATTACGCCTGGCGAATTGTTTTCGTTTTATGCTTTAATTGGCTATTTTACATCGCCTGTGGCATCGCTTATTGGCATGAACAAAACCATTCAAAATGCCATGATTGCCGCCGATAGATTGTTTGAAATTATGGATTTAGAACGTGAAGCCACCGAAAATAAAATAGAACTACAACCAGCACTTATCGGGAATATTACCTTCGAAAATGTTTCTTTTAGATACGGTTCAAGAATGGAAGTATTCACTAATTTTAATGTAGTCATCAACAAAAATGAAACTACAGCTATTGTAGGCGAAAGTGGCAGCGGTAAAACCACATTAATTGCTTTACTACAAAATTTATATCCTATGAAAAAGGGCAAAATTTATATTGGCGATTATGATCTTACTCAAATTCATTATGAAAATTTGCGAAAATATATTGGTGTAATTCCTCAAAATCTAAGCTTATTTTCTGGAAATATTATAGAAAATATTGCACTTGGTGAGTCATTTCCGAATATTCAAAAAATTATCGATTTGTCAAAACAACTTGGTATTACAGAATTTGTAGAAAAACTACCCAATGGTTTTGAAACCAATATAGGCGAAAATGGTGCATTGCTTTCGGGCGGACAAAAGCAACGAATTGCGATTGCAAGAGCATTATATAAAAATCCTGAAATTTTATTAATGGATGAAGCCACATCTGCACTAGATACTAATTCGGAAAAGAAAGTAAAAGAAACAATCGATAAATTCAAATCCTCAGGAAAAACAGTCATTGTCATTGCTCATAGATTAAGCACTATTGCATCGGCTGATAGGATTTTGGTTTTTGAAAATGGCAAAATAGTAGAAGACGGAAATCATCAGACTTTACTAAGTCTAAAAGGAAACTATTTTGAACTTTGGAATAAACAATCATCAAATCTATTTTAAATTACACAATGAAAAGTCGTTTGATTTTATAAATCACATTACTTCAAATCGAAAACTGGCTTAGTTCTCTAATCTAAAATCATTGCGCCTCTATTGATTTTGTTCAAGGTAATAGATTTTAAATAAAGTATTGATAATTAGTAATTTTCTTAATAGAAATAGATATTCAATGATATTGACCATTCATTTCTTTTAGTCCATTTTCTTCTTACAAACCACACTTAGGTTGAAAGTTGGTTTTGGTTTTTAAAAATAAAAATCAATAGGTTCTCATTGGTCAATGTTTACATGGCACGTGCAGTTCCGCCGATTGAACCGCAAACAGATTTAGAAAAAGAACGATTTGATGTGGCTTTGCGCAGAAAACAACTCAGTTTGGTTTTGGCAGGAAAAATGAAACCGCACGAAGCCACAGAGTTGAAAGCGTTGTTTGTGGAAAACTAAACCAAATCTTCCAACTCAGAAATACTAACATCTTTCAAAAATGTTTGTATTTCTATTTCGCTTGGTGGGTTTGGAACCAAGAACGTTACTTCTTCTGAATAGTTGATACCTTTAAAATAGCCTAATTGGGCTGTAAATTGCTTTTCAATAAATTCATCTTTAAAAATCTCTTTCGCTGCTTCTGTAATCTCTTTTATTGAAAAATGATATTTGATTATGAAATATAAATCGACATAATCTTTCCATTTTGCTCTTCTTCCTAAAGCAAATGCCTTCATGGCGGCTAGCGTTAACAAGTCGGGCATTTTCAAAACACCTTTTAATTCAGCATTTAAAGGAACGGCATAAGGGAATGAAAAAAAAGTGATTTTCACTCCATTCGAAAGCATGTTAATTTGATTGTAATCGGCAAAAGAAACTTTATAATCTACTTCTTTCAGTTTTGTATAAACATCTTTTTTTCGGATGGCTTTACTTTTAAACAAATCAAAATCAATAGATTCACGATGACCAATATGTAAAGCAATGGCTGTGCCTCCAACCAAATAATACTCCCGCTTAAACTTAGAAAGTACGGGAAGTAGCTCTTTCTGTTCTTTACTTAAAATTTCAAGATGCATATTTTGTGGTAATTCGTTCCATTAAATCTAGCATTTCAGGAAGGTAATTCCCCGCTTGCCTGTCGGTAATGGTTTCATAGACTCTTTTCAATTCTTGAAATCCGATGATTTTGATGAGTTCTTTTACATCGTCCCAAGTGCCATAATTAAATATAAATTCAACCAACACTTCATTTGAAATGTTAGGAATGGCTTCTTTTTTAATATACCAAAAAAGGTGCTTGTTTTTCTCTATGAATTCCGCTCTTGTCATGATTTAAATGTAAGTAATTATGTCCATCTCACAAAATTAATAATCACTTAAAATATGAATAAATGGGTTTTATTTATGAAATGCAAGAAAGCTAAAATGCAAAATAAATATTTATTGAACTCCTACAAAAACTGCATCTACTTCAATTTTCATCTCCGGAAACAACGGACTTTCGATGATTCCGCCCATTGTAAAAGGTTTTAAACCGATGTATTTTTCATTTTGAAGTGTATAAACGAGTATCATTTTTTCAACGGGCTCGACCATCCAATATTCTTTCACGCCACTTTCCTCATACAAATCAAACTTGGTATGAACGTCGTGCTTGCTATTGTTTGGCGATAAAATTTCTACGATCAAATCAGGCGCACCATTGCAACCTTGCTCGTCTAGTTTTGATTCATCGCAAATAATACATAAATCGGGCTGAACAATGGTTGTATCTTTTTTTGCAGATTTTATTGGCAATCGAACATCAAACGGAGCTGTATAAACTGAACTTGGTTGATGTTGAAATTGACTAAAAATTCTAAAATTTAAATTCTGAGAAATTGTCTGATGAATTCTGTTTGGTGCTGGGCTCATTTTTTTAATGAGTCCTTTAATCAGCTCAATCCGCTCAGAAAATTGCCAAAGCAAATAGTCTGAATATGTATATTGTTTGCTGAGGTCTAAATCTGAAAGGCTTTTTATGATTTGGCTCATTTTCAAAAATTTTATACAAAATTACGAAAATAAGAACAACTATTATCCAAGGCTCTTTATTTGTGCTGGGCCCTATAAATCAAATGGATAAGTTTTGCTTCATCAATGATATGAATAATCATATTTCAAATATAAAAATGTGAATTCAGAAAATTTCAAGTCCTCAGATTTTTATTTAGCCAACCAAACTTGTGGGTTTAAAAAAGTATCGATTTTGTAATTGATGAAAAATTTTAAGGTTGTTTTACCCGTAAATTCGTTGGTATGAATTTTACCAATTTCGTCACCAATGCTTACTTTATCTCCTTTTTTTACAAAAATTTTATCTAAGTTCTTGTAAACAGTTACATACTCTCCATGACGAATATAAACCCCAATATTTATCGGCGATTTGGCTTCAACTAGCAATACTTCGCCTTCAAAAACAGCAGTCGCAACGCTTCCTCTTTCTGTTGATATTTCAATATCGTTATTTTCGTCCATCAGATTTTTTGCAAATTGATTGGGAAACTTACCGAATCGCTGCGTAATTGTTCCTTTTTTGACAGGCCAAGGCAATTTTCCTTGATTGGCTTTGAAGTTTTTAGACACAATTTTGCCCTCAGGCGTCATTGCAAAACCTGCGGTGGTTTCTTTTACGCCCGCTTTTTTGTTAGATTCGGCAATGGCTTTTCTGATCAAAGCTTTGATTTGAGCTTCAATTTGTTTGGTTTCTTTTTGCTTTTTCTTGATTTCCGCAATGACCTTTTTCTGGTCTTTCTTGATGGAATTGACCAAGTTTTGTTGTATCTCTTTTTCTTTTTCGAGCGATTGTTTTTCTTTTTCGTTTTGAGCTATCAATTTCTGTTTTGCTGATTTTTGTTCGTTCAAAACAACGTTCGCTTCTTGCAATGCCACCGATTTAAGTTTCAATTCTTCGCCTTGCATTTTTCTGAAACTTGCATATTGTTTCATGTATTGCGAACGTTTGTAGGCTTGTGTAAAATTTTCAGAAGAAAGCAAAAACATCATGCGGCTGCGTTCCGAACGACTTTTGTATGATTTTTCAATCATTTTGGCATAATCGTTTTTCAAAACATTCAATTCTTCCGACAATTGATCGATGTTTTTTTGATTTTTTTGAATCTCTCTTTCCAAGTTGCTCGCTTGTTGCTCGTTGGTTTTAATCAATTCTTTTTGAAGTTTTATTTTTTCTTCTTGTGCAGAAATGACAGTCAAAACAGATTGTTCTTTCATTTTCTGACTTGCCAAAAGCGCTTCATTGCGTTTGATTTCCTCAAGAAGTCGTTCCTTTTTTTCTTCCAATTCTTTTGTGCTTGGCGGTTGTGCCACCATGGTTAAAGTGAGTAAGCAAAATAAAATTAGAAAATAAGTACGCATTTTGAATTGTTTTTGGCAAAATTAGTCAATAAATATTTGGGTTGAACCATTGGGCACTTCATACGGAAAAGAAAAATTTTCGTTAAAAGTGACTGTGTTGTATTCCATCGAAATTTGTACGTTTTGTTCGGCTTTTGTTGCCATGATTTGCAATTGGTGTGGCAATCTAAAACTTTCAATCGTCTTAAAATCTTGGTGTTGAATCGTGAGTGTTGTTTGTTTTTCTGTACTTGTAAAAACTTGTTTGGTTAAAATAGCTTCTATCGTTTCGAAAAAAAATGTTTTGCTGAGTTGCGGATCGTTGTTGACCAATACGTATTGATTATCAATCATTTGATAGTTCGTTTTCATCTGATTTAAATCATATAAAGCTTTGCCAGTCAATAAGTTTTGAATTTTATCATAATCTAAACTTGTGCCCAACCATCGGCTCAATCCTTCAAAATCGCCATCAAAATGCGTGTGGTCAATTTTCTCATAATATTGCACTCTGTCTTTAGTAATCAAGGCTTTTGCCATCGTGATTCCTAAAACCCTGATGCTGATTAAAATTTGGCTGTCTTTTTCCATTCGGATGTCGGCCGTCACGTTTTGCGATTGATTGTTGTCTTGATAACGTGCGCTCGCTTTGATGTAAAGCGTTTTGAAATTGATGGGATTTTCATCTTGCTTGACGATTAATTCCTTTTGGTTGGTAGAAACTAAGCTTTCAGACGACAAAACGGCTTGCTTCGATTTGCATCCAATGATTCCTATCGTAAAAATTAAAAACAAATATTTTTTCATGGCGAATTCTTCTTTTAACTGACATTATTCAGTTGCTTTTTTCAAAAATTTTTCAGCCTTTTCGAGGTTGTTTTGTCCTTTAAAAGCAATCGATAATTGTTCGTAAAACTGTTTTTCGAGTGGTTTATTTTCTACCAAATAGTCCAAACCTAGTTCCAATTGACTTTGTGCTTTTTTGAAATCAGCTTTTTTGTTCAAACCCAAACCTGCATACCAATAATAAACGGGCTGCAAAGGGAAAAAGTCTATCAAAAGCAACGAAGTGGAAATGATTTTGTCATAATTTTCGATGGCGTGCAGCGCTTGTAGCAACAAATTGTTGAGCTCCATGTCTTGATTGTTCACTGAAAATGCCAATTCGTAATACTTGGCTGCCAAGGTCCAGTTCTTTTTTTCGTGGTAGAATTTTCCAATTTCTTTGGCCACAAAAACATCGCTTGAAGCACCAAAAAGGCGAATGGCTTCATCTAATGCGGATTGATAAGTTGGATTGTTTGACACAAAAATCAGAAATTCATTCATCACCCGGTGTTTGATTTTATCGTCAATAAAGGGCGAACTCAACACTTTTTGCATCGACAAAATAGCTTGATCGTATTGTTTTTGTTCTAAAAAATGTTTGTACAAACTGATTTGCGCCCATTCGGAAGTAGGAATGTTTTCTGCCAACTCTTGCGCGGTTTCAAAAGCCTTATCGATTTCGCTGTTTTGATTGTACAATTCTATCAACGTGATGTAGTGAATTTCCTCATAAGGATATTTCTTAATCATGTCGATCAAGCGTTCTTTTTCCTGAATTTTATATCGATTCATCGAAAGGATTTGGGCTTTGTATTGGCTTCTTCTTTCCGATTTTCCAACGGTTTCCGTCAAAACATCAATCAACGAAAGTGCTTTGTCATACTGTTGTGTGTACATAAAAAGCATCACCATTTCATCTTGATAATTCGGGTCCAATACCACTATTTTCTCCAAAACCTCAATGCCTTTGTTGTATTGACGGGTTTTGAAATATACTTGATACAAACCGTCCCAATACCATTTGTTGGTCGGGACGAGTTGCGTTGCTTTTTGAAAAGAAGTTTCTGCCTGGGTGTAATTTTTGATTTGCAAATAATTTTTCCCTAATTCGAAATGAATCGCAGGATCGTTTTCATTGAAAGTGAGACATTTTTCCAAACTTAAAATGGCTTTGTCATAATTTTCAATGCCTTTTTGTTTCAACGATTCGTAGAAATTTTCTTGAAATTCATCTTGTGCCAAAGCAATCGTATCGGGTTCTACTTGCGAAAAAAGCAAAGCCGATTGAAACATGAAAAATCCTACGAATAGTTTGTAAATCATTTGAATTGATTAAGTTAAGTTTGAATAATCACCAATGCTGATGCTGGTAAATTGTCCGTTGAACACCGCATGATTTCCAATCATCGACTGGTCTAAAACGGCATTGTATATCTTCGAATTGTTTTGAATCAAAGAATTTTTAATGGTGCTGTTTTCCACCACACACTGATTGCCTAATGACACATTTGGACCCACAGTAGTGTTTTTCAAAACCACGTTTTCGCCAATAAAACAAGGCGGCACAATCGTTGCATTTTCTAAAACTGCCGAAGCGGCTACCAAATTTTCACCCGCTCCATGCAAAAATCCTAACATTCTTGAGTTGGTTTCCACAGTAACTTCTTTGTTGCCACAATCCATCCATTCGTCCACTTGCCCAGGCACAAAAAGCATTCCTTTTTGCTTCATGTTTTCCAAACCGTCAGTAAGTTGATATTCGCCACCTTTCACAATGTTGTTGTCTAACAAATATTGCAATTCGCTGCGTAAAGCTTCGCCGCTTTTGAAATAATAAATCCCAATAATGGCCAAATCTGAAACAAATTCTTTGGGTTTTTCAACAAAGTCCACAATTTGGTTTTTGTCGTTCAATTGCACCACTCCAAACGCTGATGGATCGTCCACTTTTTTCACCCAAATCACGCTGTCGGCTTCAGTGTTTAATGTAAAATCGGCTCTGAAAAGCGTATCGGCATAAGCCACCACAATCGGTCCCGACATGCTTTCTTTGGCACACATAATGGCGTGCGCTGTTCCTAAAGCTTCATTTTGATAGTAAATCGTGCCTTTTGAACCTAATTTTTCAGCAATAGCAATCAAATCGGTTTCCACTTGTTTGCCAAAATCTTTGTGGATGATGAACGCAATTTCTTCTATGGGTTGATTGATGACTCCTGCAATGTCTTCTACCAATCGATGAACGATGGGTTTTCCGGCAATCGGAATCAATGGTTTTGGAATCGTGAGTGTGTGCGGTCTTAATCTCGAGCCTCTGCCCGCCATGGGTACAATTATTTTCATTTTTAAATGTTTTTAAAGTTGCGAACTGCGATTATATATTACATATTGTTAACGACTTAACTCGCTAAAATCTTTGTTTCTTCAGTTTTGTTTTGCTCATTTTTTTGAGTTTCTTCACTTGTTCGAGTGCTTTTTCGTAGGTAACTGGTGATTGTTTGGATAGGTGTTCCAAAGCTAACTTCGCCCTTTCCTCGAAGGATATGTTGTAGTTCATGTTTTACAGTTTTAAAATTCATAAAAGTTTTAATTTTTACATACGATTTTTCTTTGCATGCAAATAACATTATAATAAACTTATTTCCTTCCCGTGCTTCCAAAACCGCCTTCGCCACGGCTGGTTTCCGATAAGGTTTCCACCAAATGCCAGTCTGCGCGTTCGTGTTTGGCAATGACTAATTGGGCAATGCGTTCGCCGTTTTGAATTTCGAAATCTTGCGATGACAAGTTTACTAAAATTACTCCGATTTCTCCACGATAATCTGCATCAATTGTGCCGGGGCTGTTCAAAACCGTAATGCCATGTTTGGCCGCCAATCCACTTCTTGGACGTACTTGCGCTTCAAAACCTATCGGAAGCTCGATGAACAAACCTGTTTTCACGATGGCTCTTTCAAGTGGTTTCAAAATGATACTTTCAGTTAGTTTTGCTCTCAAATCCATGCCTGCCGAAGCTTCAGTTTCGTAATGTGGCAAAGGATGTTCGGATTGATTGATGATTTTTATTTGCATGAGTTTTGTTTTATTTTTTTAGCTAAAGTATTAAGTTTAATTGTTTTTCTCTCGCGAAGACACAAAGACGCAAAATGAATTACTTGTTAATATCATTAATTTAAGTTTAATTGAAGTTTTAACGCTAATATTTCAATTTTTTTCTCACGAAGACGCTAAGCCGCAAAATGAACTACTTGTTAATTTCGTTAATTAAAGTTTAATTGAAGTTTTAACGCTAATATTTCAATTTTTTTCTTACGATCCCGATAAAAAACGGGAGCAAAGACGCAAAGTTTGTCGTTTATAAATTATTCACGATTCTTGTTATTCAATCTTTTATATATGACTCATTAAAATTTATTAGTAATCCTAGTTTTATATCTGTTATTTTTAAATACGTAAGTAGTTGTTTTAAGCGAGTTGCGGTTTTTAGATTTTAATAAGTCTTTGCTTTTCATTTTCTAAGGAAAAAACCGATAAATTTCTTTTCGATGTAAAATCCTTTCAAATATGATTTCATCATTTTCAATTCTAATACCAATTCTAAAATCACCCAATTTTATTCTGTAATAATTTTTGAACCCAGTCATTTTTTTAGCATTTGGTATTTGAGACAATTGCTGAACATCAAGACAGAATTCAATGATGCCTTTTAGTTTTAACAAAATCAATTTATCTTTTTGATGTCTTTTTCGAATGAGGCATCAATTTTTACAATCATTCTTTAGTTAGATTCTTTAAAAATTGGTCCTTGTCAATAAATTTGCCTGTTCTTCCTTTTTCCATGGCGTTTGCCAAAGCAATTTCCTCCATTTCGTCAGCATTCAAAAATTTTGCTTTGATGCCCATTCTTTTTGCAAGCGCAATAAAAATTTTCATTTCAGCTTTTGTTTTGCCTTGTAACATAATTGTTTCCATAACCCAATATTTTTAAATAAATAAGAATTTCAATTAACGCTTTAGCAACGCTTGAAGTGTTGATTTTTCATTCTTGTAAACAAAGAAACTAAAAATCAACAAAAACAACGTTCCGACAATGTAATTTTCCCGAAAAAAATAAAAATGCAGCAACGAACCCATAATCGAAACAGATAAATAGCCCATTATTTTGGTTGTGTTGTAGGGAATAGGATAATATTTTTTGCCGATGAAAAAAGAAAGCGTCATCATGAGTCCGTAAGCAGAAACGGTGGCAAGCGCCGAACCGAAAATGCCAATCTCGGGAATCAAAAGATAATTGAGCAACAATGTCACGGAAGCTCCCGCCAACGAAATGTAAGCTCCCATCATTGTTTTGTCGGTTAGTTTGTACCAAACGGAAAGATTGTGGTAAATGCCTAAAAACAAATTAGCAATGATGATGAGCGGCACAATTTGCATGGCTTCAAAATAACTGCTGTCACGAATCATGATTAATTTCAATAAATCGGCAAAAACGACCACAACAATCAAAATGATAGCGCCGAAAATGACAAAATATTGTGTGATGAGCGAATAGGTTTGGGGAGCATTTTTGTTTTTGGCATGACTAAAGAAAAAAGGCTCAATGCCCAAACGAAAAGCGGTGGCAAAAAGCGTCATGAAAAGTGCCAATTTATAGCAAGCGGAATAAGCTCCAATTTGTGCTTTGGCAATGTCGGGAGGCAAAAGCCAATCGAGCAGGATTCTGTCGAAGGTTTCGTTGACAGAAAAAGCGATGCCGGCCACCAAAATCGGGCTTCCGTAGCGCATCATTTTTTTCCATAAATCCCAATTCATTTTCAATGAAATTTGGAAATAATGCGGCAATAGAATTAAAAATGTGATGCCACTCGCAATGAGGTTAGACACAAAAATGTAGCCGATTTGGAAATTTGGGAGGTAGATAAAATCCAGAAAACCAAAGTTTTGAGCAACGACTAATTTTGGTAAATAAATCAAAAAGAAAACATTCAACCCAAGATTGATGGCAACATTGGCAATTTTAATTACGGCATAACGCATGGGTTTTTGATCGGCACGCAATTTTGAAAAAGGCACAATAACCAAAGCATCGAGCACCAAAATCCAAATCGTGTAAACAATGTATGTTGCATCAATGCGCATCAAAGCGGCGACAGGATTTTGAAACAACAACGCAACGCCTAAAAAGAGTAACGACGTGCCGAGAATAGACAAAATGGCGGTGTTAAAAACAGCGTTGGGCTCGGATTCTTTGTTGAAAAACCGAAAAAAAGAAGTTTCCATGCCATAAGCCAAAACGACGTTGAACAAGACCATCCACGAAAAAACAAGCGACATTTCGCCATATTCCTCTTTGGGCAAAACATGCGTGTAGAGCGGCACCAAAACGAAACTAAAAACTCGAGGAAAAACAGTGGCCAAACCATAGATGGCGGTTTGTTTCAACAGGTTTTTGGAAGTACTCAAAATGACAATCGTTGGTTAGAAAACAAAAGTACTAAAATTGTGAAGCAAAGCTAAAATGTTCAAGAAAGCTTTTTGATAAAATGAAAGCCACGAGGCACAAATCCTTCGTTGTAGAAAAATTTGTGGGCAGGAAAATTGTCGGTGTAAGAATCTAAAGCGAGCATGGAGCAACCTTCGTTTTTTGCTTTTTCGGTAAGATAATCCACGATTAATTTTCCGATGCCTTTCGAGCGATAGTCGGGATGCACGATGAGGTTGTCGATTTCGAGATATTTTTCGCACCAAAGTTTGTGTCCGAGCCAAAATCCGGTGAGTCCAACGGGAGTTTCGCCTTCAAAAACCACCAATTGAAAATAGTTGTGCGGCAACATTTTTTGGAGCAACGATTCGTATTGTTCGGCAGTGAAACTCGGATACAATTGCTGCACAATCGATAAGTTGGGCAACATTTCTTGGAGGTTTGAAATTTCTTTCAGAGAAAAATGGTTCATTTTGAGGCGATTGATTTTTTTGCAAAAGTACGCATCGAGGCAAGAAAAAAAGAGGGTTTTGTGGATAAATAATTGCTGTTTAATTTGTCGGGGAATGTTGATTTAGAACCGAATTTGGTAGCCCAGATTGAAGCGGAAATCCTCTTGAAATGAAAACCTATTTTTTCTGGGAATTTGGTGGGCGACCAACGGAAGCCCCACCAAAGCCCAAGAAAAAAAGGTTTTCATGAAAGAGATTGCAGCGAAAAGCTGGAGATAGCTCCTGAAAAAAAGTTTCCTAAATTTTTGTTATAAAAACGTGTATGTTCCGCATTTATTGGGGAGAATAAATAATTTAGGCACGCCTTAAAATTTTTGTTATGAAAAATGTATTTTCAAATCTTGTTTGTTTGTTTATTATTTCTCTTTTATCAACCCCAATTTTAGCACAAAAAACTATGAAATACGAAGAGGTAAAAAATGATCCGTTAAAAGCACGTATTTATACGCTTGAAAATGGTTTGAAGGTTTATTTGACTGTAAATAAAGACGAACCGAGGGTTCAAACCGTGATTGGAGTTCGAGTGGGAAGCAAAGACGACCCCGCAGAAACGACTGGATTGGCGCATTATTTTGAACACATGATGTTTAAAGGCACTCCTAATTTCGGAACGACTGATTGGGAAAAAGAAAAGGTTTTGATTGCGCAAATAGAAGCACTTTTCGAAAAATACCGCAAGGAAACCGATGTTGAAAATCGTAAAAAACTCTACAAAGAAATTGATGCTTTGTCTTATGAAGCTTCCAAATTGGCCATTCCCAATGAATACGACAAGCTGATGAAAGCCATTGGTTCGAGCGGTACAAATGCGGCAACGGGCAATGATTATACCTATTATGTAGAAAATATTCCGAGTAATCAGTTGGAAAATTGGGCAAAAATTCAAACAGATCGATTTACTTATCCTGTTTTACGCTTGTTTCATACGGAATTAGAAACGGTTTATGAAGAAAAAAACATGTCGTTGACCAACGATGGCAGAAGAATCAACGAAGCGATGTTGGCGGCATTGTTCCCGAACCATCCTTATGGATTGCAAACCACTTTGGGACATCCGGAGCATTTGAAAAATCCGTCGATGACAGAAATCAACAATTTTTTTAAGAAATATTATGTTGCCAACAACATGGCACTTTCGATGTCGGGCGATTTTGATCCAGACGAAGCCATTGCGCTGATTGAAAAATATTTAGGAAAGCTAAAATCCGGAAATGCGCCTGTTTTTAAAGGCGAAGCATTGCCACCTTTAAACAGTCCGCAAGAAGTAGAATTGATTGGTTTGGAAGCCGAAAATGTAAGATTGGCATTCAGATTTGCTGGAAACGGCACAGAGGAAGCCTTGAAGGCAGATTTGGTTTCGATGATTTTAT
>JBEILV010000063.1:0-14693 GCA_040379105.1 Flavobacterium sp. | reverse complement strand
ATATGAACAACGGCATCGGGATGAAAGGTCCGATTGATTCGAAGCGTGTGCAATCGCCTTTGATGATGAAAGGCAACGGAATGTATGTGAATATTTTTGAAGCTGCTGTTCGAAATTATCCAATTATGCACTTGGATTTGAAAGACGATTTTTTAATCAAATCTCATTTGGTGCCAAATGCCATTGGCGATAAGGCTTACATGCAAGCCCCTGCAAACACGCCTTGGCGAACGATTTTTATAACCGACAATGCCAAAGAAATTTTAGGTTCGAATATGATTTTGAATTTGAATGAGCCTTCTAAAATCGAAAATACATCTTGGATCAAACCGATGAAATATGTAGGAATTTGGTGGGAAATGCACGTTGGGACTTCCACTTGGGATTATGCTGGATCGCAAAACGGTCAAAATTTGCAACCCAACGAATTGAAAGCGACTGGCAAACATGGCGCAACCACAAAAAACACAAAACGCTATATCGATTTTGCGGCGAAACATGGTTTTGATGGAGTTTTGATTGAAGGTTGGAACGTGGGTTGGGAAGATTGGTTTGGCAATTGGAAAGAAAATGTGTTCGATTTTGTGACTCCTTATCCTGATTTTGATATTCAGGAAGTAACGAAATATGCGGCTAGTAAAAATGTAAAATTAATCATGCACCACGAAACTTCTGGCTCAGTGGCGAATTATGAACGACGTTTGGACAGAGCGTTCAAATTCATGAAAGATTATAAATATGATGCTGTAAAAACGGGTTATGTTGGGAAAATTATTCCAAGAGGCGAGTGGCACGATGGTCAAACGATGGTCAATCATTTTGAGCATGTTTTGCAAAGAGCAGCCGATTTTGAAATCATGATCAATTCGCACGAATCGGTTCGTCCGACGGGTTTACATAGAACTTATCCGAATTTTATTGCTTCAGAAGCGGCGAGAGGCA
Source organism: Flavobacterium sp. (assembly GCA_040379105.1). Taxonomy (GTDB): domain Bacteria; phylum Bacteroidota; class Bacteroidia; order Flavobacteriales; family Flavobacteriaceae; genus Flavobacterium. Next base: position 13,751 of record JBEILV010000063.1, on the reverse strand, counting down.
ATGAATTCAATGCTTGGAGTGTTGGAAATCCACCGATGCACGAAACGATTTTACCTTTTACAAGGTTGTTGGGCGGCCCGATGGACTACACGCCTGGGATTTTTGAAATCAAAATGAGTCACTACGATGCTTCAAAAACAGAACAAGTGCATACAACTTTAGCGAAGCAATTGGCATTGTATGTCACGATGTACAGTCCGTTGCAAATGGCGGCCGATTTGCCAGAAAATTACGAACGATATTTAGATGCTTTTCAGTTTATAAAAGATGTGCCTGCGGATTGGTCAAAATCTATTGTTTTGGAAGCCGAACCAGGCGATTATGTAACGTATGCCCGAAAAGATAAAAAATCTGAACGTTGGTTTTTGGGAGCAATCACAGATGAAAAAGCAAGAGAAACGACTTTGGTACTCGATTTTTTAGATGCCAATAAAAAATATGAAGCTACCATTTATGAAGATGGAAAAGACGCAGATTGGGAAAAAAATCCGAAATCGTACAACATCCGAAAGATGAAAGTGACAGCTAAAACCAAATTGAAATTAAGACTAGCCAACGGTGGAGGAGCGGCCATCAGTATTGTTCCAATCAGTCAATAAAACACACGTGGAAAAAAGAAATGTTTATTTTGACAATGCAGCAACCACTGCCTTAGAACCGATGGTGGTAGAAAAAATGACCTCAGTGATGTTGTCAAATTTTGGAAATCCATCGTCAACGCATCAGTTTGGAAGAAGTTCGAAAGCACTTTTGGAAGCCGCTCGCAAAAACATTGCGAAATGGCTGCATTGTTCTGCGCAAGAAATTGTTTTCACATCGGGCGGCACAGAAGGCGACAATTGGATTGTGCAAGCCGCAGTGGAAACACTGGAAATCGAACGAATTATTACAACAAAAGTGGAACATCATGCGGTTTTGTATCCTATTCAAGAGAGGGCTGCAAAACAACGTGATTTAGAAATCGTTTACCTTTCTATAAATCGAGAAGGGAATATTGATTTTGAGGAACTTGAACAAATTTTGGCTGTTCCGAAGAAAACTTTGGTAAGTTTGATGCACGTAAACAACGAAACGGGTGTGGAAATTGATGTAGAAAAAGTGGGGTTTTTATGCGAGAAATATCAAGCTTTTTTTCATTCTGACACGGTGCAATCGATGGGAAAAATGACTTATGATTTAGAAAAATTAAAAGTTCATTTTTTGGTTGGAAGTGCGCATAAATTTCATGGGCCTAAAGGTGTCGGTTTTGTTTTTGTGAGAAAAAACACTCCATTTGCCTCTTTTTTGAAAGGTGGTGCGCAAGAAAAAGGTTGGCGTGCGGGCACAGAACCTGTTCATCAAATTGTGGGAATGTCGGAAGCGCTATCTATTGCTTATCAACAATTAGATGAAAACAAGAAGCATATTACGGCTTTAAAAAACGCTACAATTACAAAACTACAAGCCGCTTTTCCAAACGTACTTTTCAATGGCGGCACAACTACTTTTTACACGATCTTGAATGTTTTGTTGCCTTTCGATGAAAAACTAACTTCTATGATTCTTTTCAATTTGGATATGAAAGGAATTGCAGTGTCAAGAGGAAGTGCTTGTCAATCCGGCAGTGCGAAGCCATCTCATGTTTTGGCAGAAATGTTGCCCGAACCATTGCAGAAATTACCAAGCATCAGAATTTCGTTTTCGAAAGAAAACACTTTTGAAGAGGTGGATTATTTGGTTGAAGTTTTGAAAAGTTTGAAGGTCTAAAATATAAAAAACCGTCCCAGTTAATGAGACGGTTTTTTATTTCAAAATGGATCATTAATTACATACCATCAACTTCTGCTTTTAATTTTTTATACTTGTCGGTCATGTCAAGCGTATAATAAATGTTCATCAAAGTTCTTTTTACTTCGATTTCTTTGTTGCCGAATTCAATGGTTTTTTCTAAAAAGGGCATAGCCTCTTTCAAAACTTTCTCTCTGTCCAATTTAAATTGATCATATTTTTTGTTGTCAGCAGCTGAATTACCTAACGTATTCATTTTTTCGATGATGGCTTGGTCTTTTTCAAGAACTAAGGCAGCCATGTTCAAGTAAGCATCAGCATACTTTGGATTCAATTCAATCGCTTTATTGTAATATTCCATCGCTTTGACGTTGTCTTTTGTCTTAGCACTGACAACTCCTAAGTTGAAAAATAATTCAGGATTATTGGGGTCTTTTTGAACCGCTTCACCGATTAATTTTTGGTAAGTAGTAAAATCATTTAAATTGAAATACATATTTGCTTCTGTAACAATAAGCGAAACATCGTCAGGATTTAATTTTCTCGCTTCAGAAACTGCTGCTTTTGCTTTTTCTATTTCCCCTTTTTGAATTAAAATCAACGCATAATTTCCATAAATTTCCCCTTTTTTAGATGGAACTTTCTCATCGGTTGGGTCTTTGTGCAATGTTAATTTTACAGATTGATCTCTTTCTTCTTTAGTAGCAAAGCTTTCCACATTGTTTGAAATGACATTGACAGCAGAATAAATTGTTTTTTCACCAGAATAGTTCATTTTTTTAAGCATGTCATAATATTCCAATGCTTTGTCATAATCTTGACCGTTTACCGCATAAGAAGCTGCAAAATATAAATTATCTTCTTTCGTTTTGTCCAATTGATAAGCTATAAACAAACGTTCGGCTGCTTTCGCAAACTCTTTTACCTCGCCGAGTTTGATTGCTTCAGTGACTAAAAGTCCTACGATTTCGTTCATCGAAACTTTGGCACCTTCTGTAAATTTTTTCTTTTTTTCGTTTTCTTCTAAAGTAATTAAAGTTTGAAAAGCCGATGCGGCTCCGTCCAAATTTTTGGAAGTTTCTACATTCTTTTTTGCTAAGTCTAAAAATACATTTCCTTTTAACGCATAAAATTTGGCTTTGTCCGCCAATTCCACATTAGCAAACAAAGATTCAGATTGCATAATGATGTTTTTAGCTTCGGCAGAATTTTGCGCTTTGAACGCCTTTTCTGCTGCTTTGAACTCGTCTTTTTGGGCAAAAACTCCCAAAGTAAACAAGCATGTTGTTGCGATCACTACATATTTACTTTTCATAATTTTAAAAATTTATTAGTTATGGGTTTAATTTAAAAAACGCCTTTTGTTTTAATTAAATAAAATCAAAAGGCGTGTAGGGTTGTTTAAAATATTTTAAATGACTTTAATTATTCTACTATGGTTTCGTCAACCGCATCATCTGCACTGTTTTCAGTGTTGTCCAAATTTTCAGCGATGTTTTCATCTGCTGAAGCATCTTCTGACAATTCTGGATCCTCTTCACGCATTACCTTGGCAACGGCCGCAATAGAATCGTTTCCTTTAATATTGATGAGTTTTACCCCTTGTGTGGCTCTTCCCATCGTTCGCAAATCAGAAACTTTCATTCGAATGGTCAATCCTGATTTGTTGATAATCATCAAATCATCTTCATCGGTTACATTCGCAATCGACACTAAATTGCCCGTTTTTTCAGTAATATTTAAAGTTTTCACTCCTTTTCCACCACGATTGGTAATTCTGTAAACAGCCTCGCCGTCTTCTTCTAGTTTGGTTCTTTTTCCGTAACCTTTTTCTGTAACCACTAAAAGTTGTGAATCCTCGATGTTTGCTTTATCTACAGTAACCATGCCAACTACTTCATCAGCGTCGTCAGCTAAAGTAATGCCACGAACTCCAGAAGCTCCTCTGCCCATCGGACGTGTTTTTTCTTCTTCAAATCGAACTAATTTCCCTGATTTTCCTGCAATCAAAACATGGCTCGTTCCATTGGTCAATTTTGCTTCAAACAATTCGTCGTCTTCTCTTACCGTAATGGCATTGATACCATTTTGTCTTGGACGTGAATATTGTTCCAACAAAGTTTTCTTCACAATTCCTTTTTTAGTTGCCATAATGACATAATGAGAATTGATATAGGCTTCGTCTTTCAAATCTAGCGTGCAGATGAAAGCCTTTACTTTGTCGTCGTTTTCTAAATTAATAAGGTTTTGAATCGCTCTTCCTTTGCTCACTTTTGAACCTTCAGGAATTTCATACACGCGCATCCAGAAACATTTTCCTTTTTGAGTGAAGAACAACATATATTGATGGTTACTTGCCATGAACATGTGCTCAAGGAAATCTTGGTCTCTTGTGGCAACACCTTTTTGTCCTACTCCGCCACGGTTTTGGGTTTTGTATTCAGAAAGTGGAGTTCTTTTGATATAGCCTGCATGAGAAATCGTAATGACTACGTTTTCATCGGCAATCAAATCTTCGATGCTTACATCGCCACCCGCATATTCAATCATTGAACGTCTTTCGTCGCCATATTTTTCTTTGATTTCAGCCATTTCATCCTTAATCACTTGCATTCTTAAGTCTTTGTTGGCCAATAAATCTTTTAAATAAGTAATCAATTTCATGATTTCTTCGTATTCTGCACGAAGTTTGTCCTGCTCAAGACCAGTCAATTGTCTTAATCTCATTTCAACAATCGCTCTTGCTTGCAAATCGCTTAATGAGAAGCGCTCTATCAATCGGTTTCTTGCTTCTTCACCATCTTTCGAACTTCTAATGATGGCGATTACTTCGTCTATATTGTCGGAAGCAATGATCAAACCTTCTAAAATATGTGCTCTTTCTTCTGCTTTTCTGAGGTCATATTGTGTTCTTCGAACCACCACTTCATGACGGTGTTCCACAAAATAGTGAATCAAATCTTTTAAATTCAACATTTGTGGTCTGCCTTTTACTAAAGCAATATTGTTCACACTGAACGAAGATTGAAGTGCAGTAAATTTATAAAGTGTATTCAAAACAACATTTGGAACGGCATCTCTTTTCAATTCATAAACGATGCGCATCCCATTTCTATCAGATTCATCTCTAATGTTCGAAATGCCTTCAATTTTCTTTTCGTTCACCAAATCAGCCGTTTTTTTAATCATATCGGCTTTGTTGACTTGATACGGAATTTCAGTAACGATGATCGCTTCTCTACCATTCACCTCTTCAAAGGACGTTTTCGCTCTAATGACAATTCTGCCTCTACCTGTTTTGAACGCTTCTCGAACTCCATCATAGCCATAAATGATTCCACCAGTTGGGAAATCGGGTGCTGTGATGTGTTGCATCAATTCGTCAATTTCGATGGCTTCGTTGTCAATGTATGCTAAAATACCATTAATCACTTCCGTTAAATTGTGTGGTGGCATGTTCGTTGCCATACCCACAGCAATTCCAGAAGCTCCATTGATTAAAAGATTAGGGATTTTAGTTGGCATTACTTTAGGTTCTTCTAAAGTATCATCGAAATTGAGTTGGTAATCAACAGTTTCTTTTTCAATGTCGGCCAAAATCTCTTCAGAAATTTTGCGCATTCTGGCTTCCGTATATCGCATTGCTGCCGGACTATCGCCATCCACCGAACCAAAGTTTCCTTGTCCATCTACTAATAAGTAGCGCAAACTCCATTCTTGCGCCATCCTCACCATCGCATCATACACAGAAGTATCGCCATGTGGATGGTATTTACCGAGTACTTCTCCCACAATACGCGCAGATTTTTTGTGCGCTCTATTTGATAAAACTCCTAATTCATACATTCCAAACAACACTCTTCGATGCACGGGTTTCAAACCATCTCGCACATCGGGTAACGCACGAGAAACAATCACTGACATTGAATAGTCAATGTAGGCAGATTTCATTTCATCTTCAATGTTAATCGGAATTAACTTTTCACCGTCTGACATAAGATTTTTTTATATTTATTGGGTATTTATTTTTAACGTGCCAAGATACATATTTTTATAATTTTGAACTGTTTTTTATCGGAGTTATTTGAATTTTTTATCAACAAAAAAATAAATTGTCTGATAAAATTATTCGTCAATTTGTTTTTTTTATTTAATTATTTTTTGTCATTTAGCAAAGATTCTGTTAACCCTTGGAATAGTTTTTGTCCTTTAGGAACAGAACACTTATTTTTACAAATAAAAAACGCTATGGACGATAATTTTTCACCTCGAGTCAAAGACGTCATTAACTACAGCAAAGACGAAGCGCTTAGATTAGGACACGATTTTATAGGTACTGAACACTTAATGCTTGGAATTTTGAGAGATGGAAACGGAAAAGCCATCCATATTTTAAACAACTTAGCAGTTGATTTGGAATTCCTTAGACGTAAAGTCGAAATTCTAAGTCCGCCAAGTAACAACCCCACCAACAACAACGACAAACGCAACCTTCATTTGACAAGGCAAGCCGAACGTGCCTTGAAAACAACATTCTTGGAAGCGAAAGTTTTTCAGAGCACTTCCATAAGCACAGCGCATCTGCTTTTGTGTATTTTGAGAAATGAAAACGATCCAACCACCAAATTGTTGAATAGAATGAAGGTGGATTATGATGTAGCCAAAGAACAATATTTAGATATGATACCAAACAAAGACGAAAATTTTATTGATAAAAATCCGCGAGCAGAATCATTTAGTGATGACAGCGGACAAGATGACAGCCTCAAAGAAGGTAGTTTTAACAACCCAACCGCCAAAACCAACAAAAAATCCAAAACTCCCGTTTTAGATAATTTTGGTAGAGATTTAACCGAAATGGCGGAAGAAGGTAAGTTAGACCCGGTCGTAGGTAGAGAAAAGGAAATCGAACGTGTGTCGCAGATTTTAAGCCGAAGAAAGAAAAACAATCCGCTTTTGATTGGCGAACCGGGCGTTGGTAAATCAGCCATTGCCGAAGGTTTGGCGCTTAGAATTATTCAGAAAAAAGTGTCGAGAGTTTTGTTTAACAAACGTGTGGTGACATTGGATTTGGCAAGTTTAGTGGCTGGAACCAAATACCGTGGTCAGTTTGAAGAACGGATGAAGGCCGTAATGAACGAACTTGAAAAGAACGACGATTTAATTCTTTTTATTGACGAAATTCACACCATCGTTGGTGCAGGTGGTGCCACAGGCTCTTTAGATGCTTCCAATATGTTCAAACCTGCCTTAGCAAGAGGCGAAATACAATGTATTGGTGCCACAACTTTAGACGAATACCGTCAATATATTGAAAAAGACGGCGCATTGGAAAGACGTTTTCAAAAAGTGATTGTCGAACCAACAAATGTTGAGGAAACAATTACGATTTTGAACAATATTAAAGGTAAATATGAAGACCACCACAGCGTAACTTACACTGACGAAGCGATTGAAGCGTGTGTAAAATTGACAGACAGATATATGTCTGATCGATTTTTACCAGACAAAGCCATCGATGCGCTTGACGAAGCGGGTTCTCGTGTGCACATTACGAATATTGAAGTGCCGAAACAAATTCTAGAACTCGAACGCCAATTGGAAGAAGTTCGTGAGTTGAAATCGCAAGTGGTGAAACGCCAAAAATATGAAGAAGCTGCCAAGTTGCGCGACGATGAAAAACGCATCGAAAAAGATTTAGCCATCGCACAAGAGCAGTGGGAACAAGACTCTAAAAACAACCGCATCATTGTGACAGAAGACAATGTGGCAGATGTTGTTTCAATGATGACAAGCATTCCTGTGAACAGAATTGCGCAAACGGAAAGCAACAAATTGGCTCATTTGCCTGATTTGCTCAAAGGAAAAGTAATTGGACAAGACGAAGCAGTGTTGAAAATTGCTCGTTCGATCCAAAGAAACAGAGCAGGATTGAAAGATCCAAACCGTCCGATTGGATCGTTTATTTTCTTAGGTCAAACCGGTGTTGGAAAAACCCAGTTGGCCAAAGTACTTGCTAAAGAATTGTTCGATTCTGAAGATGCTTTAATTAGAATTGACATGAGCGAATACATGGAAAAATTTGCCATTTCAAGATTGATTGGTGCGCCTCCAGGATACGTAGGATATGAAGAAGGCGGACAATTAACCGAAAAAGTACGCAGAAAACCTTACTGTGTGGTTTTGTTAGATGAAATTGAAAAAGCACATCCAGACGTATTCAATATGATGCTTCAAGTGCTCGATGATGGATATTTAACCGACAGTTTGGGTAGAAAAATTGATTTTAAAAACACCATCATTATCATGACGTCCAATGTTGGAGCACGTCAGTTGAAAGATTTTGGTCAGGGAGTTGGTTTCGGCACATCTGCAAAGGCAGCGCAAGCGGAAGATTATTCTAAAGGAGTGATTGAAAATGCCTTGAAAAAAACATTCGCACCAGAATTTTTAAACAGAATCGACGATGTGTTGGTGTTCAATAGTTTAGAAAAGAAAGACATCGATTTGATTATTCACATCGAATTGAAAAAGCTCCTTGATCGCATCAAAGATTTGGGATACACTTTAACGCTTTCAGACAAAGCCATTGAATTCATCGCTGAAAAAGGCTACGACAAACAATTTGGCGCTCGTCCTTTGAAAAGAGCTATTCAAAAATATGTAGAAGATGTTTTGGCAGAGGAAATCATCACTTCCAAAATTTCAATGGGCGATTTGATCACACTCGATTTGAATGAAGCTTCGCAAATGCTAGAAGCTACGGTTCAAAAAGCTGAAAATTCTACCAATTAAAACGAATCAATAGATAAAGTTTTGGAATCGTGAACATTGTTGAAATAGATATGATGTTCACGATTGCTATTTAAAATATTCACAATGCAAGAAAATAAATTGATTTTAGGAAGCGAAGAATGGTGTTCTTTTCCCGCTTTAGGCATTCCAACCATCAAAGCACGTGTAGATTCTGGTGCAAAAACGTCAGCTTTGCATGCGCTCAACATTCAGCCATTTACCCGAGAAGGTGAGAATTGGGTAAAATTTGACATCAACCCGATTCAAAATAATCAAAAAACAATCTTGCATTGCGAGGCTTTGTTGGTGGACAAAAGAATTGTGAAAAGTTCGAGTGGTTTTCGTGAAAAACGATTTGTCATTCAAACGCTTTTAAAAATTGGCGATGCTAATTGGCCTATTCAAATGACCTTGACCAATCGCGATTCGATGGGTTTTAGAATGTTGCTCGGTCGCGAAGCGATGAGTGGACGTGTTTTGGTTGACCCAGAACGAAAATATGTTTTAGGACAACCATCTGCTGAAAATATTCATGAAATGTATGCCAATGCAACGATGGAAAAAAGCGGTTTGAAAATTGGTTTACTTGCCAGTAATCCAGAATTATACAGCAATAAAAGAATCATCGAAGCGGGTGAGGCGAGAGGTCATGAAATGCACTTTTTGAATATCAAAGAGTGTTATATGAAACTTGATGCCACGAATCCAGAAATTCATTACCGAGGCGGAAGAATTTTAAACGATTTAGATGCTGTGATTCCCAGAATTAGACCGAGTATCACGTTTTATGGTTGTGCTTTAACCCGACAATTTGAAGCTTTAAAAGTGTTTTGTTTGAATTCGTCCACGGCCATTACGCAGTCGCGCGATAAATTGTATTCTTTGCAATTATTGCTCAACAATGGTGTTGAAATTCCTACTACTGGTTTTGCCAACTCACCTTTAGACACCAACGATTTGATCAAAATGGTGGGTGGTTCGCCTTTGATTGTGAAACTTTTAGAAGGCACACAAGGCAAAGGGGTTGTTTTGGCAGAAACAAAAAAAGCTGCTGAATCTGTAATCAATGCGTTTAAAAGTTTGAATGCGAATATTTTAGTGCAAGAATTCATCAAAGAAGCCAACGGAAAAGACATTCGTTTGTTTGTGATTGATGGAAAAGTGGTGGCTTCAATTCAGAGAGAAGCATTGCCAGGCGAATTTAGAGCCAACATCCATTTGGGTGGAACAGCAACCGTGATCAAGGCTTCTTCTGAAGAAAAGAAAATAGCCATCAAGGCAACCAAAGCCATGGGGCTGAAAGTAGCAGGCGTGGACATTATTAGGTCGTCTAAAGGTCCTTTATTGTTGGAAGTTAATTCATCACCAGGATTAGAAGGAATTGAAGGGGCTACTGACAAAGACATTGCCGGCGAAATGATTCGTGCCATTGAAAGAAACATCAACTATAAAAGAATATAAATGGATTCAAGAATGGGCGATTTAAAATATTTTGCTACAGCCATTTTCTTATTAATAGGTTTGTTTTTGGGCGTTTTAAGTGTCTTGGCTTATCTTTTTGAAATCCCCGGATTAGAAATCAACGTCAGCTTATCGTTGCTCAATTTAACGATCAGCTTGATTTTGTTCTTAAAAAAGAAAATGTCAAAATTCTAACTATTCTTCTCCTTCAATTTGGATGGTTTGTAAAAACAAAAGTGCCTTTTCCATTTCGTAGTGCATAATTTTATCTTCTGAAATAAAAGGCACTTCTTCTTCAAACGATTTTAAGAAAGAAGTGATGAAAGGACTCGATTTTAAGGGTTTTCTGAATTGAATGGCTTGTGCGGCATTCATCAATTCAATCGACAAAATACGCTCAACATTTTCCACAATTTTTAATGTTTTGGTAGCAGCATTTGCGCCCATGCTCACATGGTCTTCTTGGCCGTTGCTCGAAACAATACTGTCAACAGAAGCTGGCGATGCCAATTGTTTGTTCTGACTTGCAATGCTCGCCGCTGTATATTGTGGAATCATAAAACCAGAATTCAAACCAGGATTTTCTACTAAAAATGCGGGTAAACCTCTCAAACCGCTGATCAATTGGTAAATTCTTCGCTCAGAAATACTGCCAAGTTCTGCCATCGCAATGCCCAAAAAGTCTAAAGCCAAAGCCAAAGGTTGTCCATGGAAATTACCGCCCGAAATGATCTCATTTTCTTTGATGAAAATATTTGGATTGTCTGTCACCGAATTGATTTCTGTTTTAAAAACTTTTTTAACATAATCAATTGTGTCTTTCGAAGCACCATGTACTTGTGGCATACATCTAAAAGAATAAGGATCTTGCACATGCGTTTTTGGTTGTGCAATAATTTCGCTGTCTTCTAAAAATGTAACAATGCGCTTGGCTGTTTCAATTTGTCCTTTGTGCGGACGAATGTAATGAATCAATTCATTAAAAGGCTCGATGCGTCCGTCGAAAGCTTCCAGAGAAATAGTGCCAATTAAATCGGCTAAATAACTTATTTTTAATGATTTGAACAAAGAATAAACTCCGTAAGCACTCATGAATTGTGTGCCATTCAACAGAGCCAAGCCTTCTTTAGATTGTAAAACAATCGGTTGCCAACCAAAATGCGCTAAAACTTCCGCCGCATTTCTTCTTTCGTCTTTAAAATAGACTTCTCCCATCCCAAGCAATGGCAAAGATAAATGTGCCAAAGGCGATAAATCTCCAGAAGCTCCCAAAGAGCCTAAAGTATAAACTACGGGCAAAACATCTTCGTTATAAAAATCAACCAATCGTTGAACGGTTACTAATTGCACTCCCGAATGTCCGTAGCTCAAAGACTGAATTTTAAGCAATAACATCAATTTTACAATCGGTTTTGGCACTTCATCGCCCATCCCACAAGCATGCGATTTGACTAAATTTTCTTGCAGTTTAGATAAATTTTCATTCGATATTTTCACATGACACAAAGACCCAAAACCTGTGTTGATACCATAGATAGGCGCTGCATCTTTCAACATTCTTTTGTCTAAATAGGCCCTACATTTAGAAATGTTTGAAGTTGCTTCTTCGGAAAGTGCTAATTTCTTTTCTTCAAAAACAATTTCGTATAAATTTTCTATCGATAAAACACTTGAGCTTATGTAATGGGTGGAATTCATGATGTCTATTTTTCGGATGTCAAAATTCTACAATGCGTTCTACAAATGCAAAATATTTAGGCTTTTTTTGCTTTATTCTGAAGATTATTCCACGAAATTTCCTTTTTGATGTTTTTATGTTTGAAATGAATCAACGAAATACCGATTTCCTAACAATTTAGAAACGAAGCACCAAAATATTATACCCATTGATAATAACTAACTTTTATTACTTTTAAACTACTTTTGTTTAATTTTTAATTTTAATCAAAATTTTCAAAAATCAATTTTAAACCTTTCTTTATGAAGTATTTTTATTTTCTAGCAAGCGTTCTTTTGTTTGTTTCTTGCCAAAAAGAAACAGAGAGTTTTATCGAAGTTTCCATCGGAAATTATAAAGGTGACACCATTTTTATAAAAGGGGTGGACTATGAAAAATCGATTGTTAAAAATGAAAGTGGTATTTTCAGAGATACGCTTTCAATTCCTTACAAAGGTGTTTTCGAAATTGATTTTAATGATGATGAGATCATAACACAAAATATTTATTTGGAACCCCAAAAAGCTTTGTCTGTTCAAATCAAAAACGTTGATTCATTAGAGCAAGCAACCTTTGACGAGAGTTTGAAGTTGGAAAATGAATTTTTAAATAAAAAGAAAAAATTCATTATCGACAATTATGGGGATGTGACCAATATGGAAGGCTTGATGAAAATTTTTGAAGCGGATGAAGTTGCTTTTATTCAAAAAAATCAAATATTTTCCGCAAAAATTAAAGAGATGATTGAACAAGCAAATTTAAAGAATGCATTTTTTAAAGAAATGCAATTAAAAGACGTTGATTATTTTGTTCATCAAAAAAACATGATGTATCAAAGTTACCATGCGTATGCAATTAAGAATGATGCGTATAAAACATCAGAAAATTTTCCTAAACTCCCTGAAAATTTTAATTCAGATGATGAAACTGCTTTCTTTACTTCTTATTCGTATAGAAATTTAATCACGAGTGTTTTTCAAAATAAATTATACGAAAATGAAGTTTATGATCAAGCTTACGAAAGAGGTATTGTACAATTGAAAACTATTAAAAGTCAAACGATTAAAAACTTTTTGGTAGAAAACCTCATTTACGAACTCAACCCAAATGCTGAGAATTTAGAGGAACGATACATGACTTTGTTAGAAATCACTACTTCAAAAGAGTTTGAAGAAACATTAAAAGAAAAATATCAAATTCTTCAAAACATGGTGACAGGCAAACCATCGCCAGTATTTGAAAAATATGTCAATCACGACGGAACTACTTCTAGTTTGTCGGATTTTAAAGGAAAATATGTTTACATCGATGTTTGGGCGACTTGGTGTGGGCCATGTGTGGCGGAAATCCCAGCTTTGCAAACCGTTGAAAAACAGTTTCATGATGCCAATATTGTGTTTGTGAGCATTTCTATCGACGAACAAAAAGATTTCGAAAAGTGGAAAAACTTCGTTACAGAACGCAACATGGGCGGAGTCCAATTGTATGCCGACAACGCTTGGAATTCAGATTTTATCAAGAAATACAACATCGACTCAATTCCAAGATTTATCTTAATTGGTCCAGACGGAAATATTGTGAATGCGGATGCGCCACGTCCATCAGATGCTACCTTGGTTACAAAATTTAAAGAACTTGGTTTGTAAATTTCAAAAACAAAAAAGACTGCTTTCGGGCAGTCTTTTTTTTTGACCAGATGTTCGTGAAACAAATCTTTTTTTCCTTTATAAAATCTAGTTTTGTCAGAATAACAAAAAGTTGTGTTTTTTATTTTGATATAATTCTTTGTTTGAATCCTTTTATTTTAAGTAATTATTTAATAATATTGCACTATGCGTCTGGGAAGAGTCGCCAAGCGTCTCTACTAGGGGAATAATTCCCTGATACCAGTCGCTTTTTTTATGCAAATTTTTCAATGGTTTATTTTTGTTATATAGATGAATCAGGCACTCCTGAAGTGCCAGGAAACACAAGTCATTATGTGCTTGCAGGTTTGTCAATTCCAATCTCT
>JBEILV010000062.1:0-14842 GCA_040379105.1 Flavobacterium sp. | reverse complement strand
CGCTGATTTAGCTGATGCAACTGATTTTCGCAGATTTTTTTTGATTTTTTTTGATTTTTTTGGATTTTTTTGGATTTTTTTGGATTTTTTTGGATTTTTCTATTACCACGAAACCACGAATTTTTTAAATCACTATTTTTGATTTTAATCGAATACTTCTTTGAAGCACACGAATTTTGAAAGTTCAATGGCGTGATAGGTTTTGCCGCTGATTCGCAGATTTTTTTTGATTTTTTTGATTTTTTTAGATTTTTTTGATTTTTTTGATTTTTTTGATTTTTTCGATTTCTACATTCTACAATCTTACATTATACAATCATACAATAAAATAATTCCACAACCTCTCACTCCTCTTTCGCTGCTGGTACAAACTTCAACGAAACCGAATTCATGCAAAATCGTTTTCCAGTGGTTTCTTTTGGGCCATCGTCGAAAATATGACCTAAATGTCCGCCGCAAGTAGCACAAACCACTTCCTTACGAATCATGCCGTAGCTGTAATCGTCCACGTAATTCACAGTGCCGGGAAGCGCTTGGTCAAATGAAGGCCAACCACAATCGGACTCAAACTTCGCATCCGACGAAAACAACTGCGTGCTGCAAGCCGCACAAGCATAATGTCCTTTTTCGAAATGATCCCAATATTCGCCTGTGAAGGCGCGTTCGGTGCCTTTTTCTCGCAACACTTCATATTGTTCGGGTGTCAATTCCGATTTCCAAACGTCTTCTGGCTTTTCAACCTTAAAGTCTTCCGTTTTCTTCGTTTCCTGACAATTCGCAAAGACGAAAATCATCGTCATCAAAACACTTAATTTTTGTATTAATTTCATAACTTTTTTATTTTTATTTTTAGAACACAGATTTAACAGATTCAACGGATTTTCACTAATTTAATTTCAGATAATTAATTTGCCACTGATTCACTGACTTTTCTAAATCTTTTCAATTTTTTAGATTTTTTAGATTTTTTAGATTTTTCAATCCTACAAAATACATTATACAATCTACATTTCTACATTATACAATACTACAATTTCTCGATTCTTAAATTCCCAAAAACGCTTCAATTCTTTTCAAAACTGCTTCATCGCCCAAAATTTTTCGGTGTCCTAAACCTTTGGTAATCATCAATTCGCTGTTTTCTAAAACCGTATGAATTTGATGTGCCGCCCGCACCGGAATGTCTTCATCGTCTTCGTCATGCACGACCAAAGTGGGTTGTTTTACGAATTTTGCTGCTTCACTTGCCGCATAAGAATTCATCGTAAGTCCGTATTTCTTCTCAAAATGTTGGCGCATCATGACTCCTATCTCTTGTTTTAATTCCAATTTCGAAATAAAATCTGTGATGATGTCGGTCACTAAATCGCCACTGCCTATAATTACGATTTTTTTGATGGGAAAGTTTTCCTTCACGCTATTTAAAATCGCCATGCCACCCAACGAATGACCAATGGCAAATTCGAAAGCCCCATATTTTTTATGAATTTCATGAATGGCAGCAATGAATTCAATCATCAACGAATTGTTGCCTTTCGCTTTTCCGTGGGCAGGAGCATCAAAACTGATTACTTTATAACCTTTTTCGACCATCAATTCGGCCACTTTGACCAATTGCGTGCCTCTCCCCGACCATCCGTGCACCAACAAAACTTGTTTGGCACCTTCGCCATATTCATAGACCACACATTCCTTCTGAACCGCAGAAATCCACAAGTGAGTTTGCTTACTTTCCGCCTCCATTTTGTGTTCTCTTTTAGGAATTTTGTATTTTATGGGCGTAATAAATAATTTTACAGCAAATTTTGTGGCTAATTTTTTCGAAATTAATTGAAATATTTTACCAATTATCAGAATTGACTGCGGAATTTTTTGCGAAACCGCTTTATTTTTAGGCATGATTGTATTTTTCGTAAATTTTGATGCAATTTAGCATAATATCATTTTTTTTGTAAATTTAGACTTCTTAAATAAAACATAAAATGCAAAATCAAACACGTACAATTATTGAGAATGTTCAGCCACAATTGGATGGCGGATTGTTTCCAATCAAACGAATTGTGAACCAATCTGTTTTTGTTACTGCCGATATTTTTTCAGACGGCCACGATGTGATGGCTTGTGTGGTGCAATTCAAACACGAAAACGAAAAGAAATGGCAAGAAGTGCGCATGCAACCCACGGGAAATGACGCTTGGGAAGCCACTTTTGATGTGACCAAAGAAGGAAAATACAGCTATTTTATAGAAGCTTGGGTTGATTATGCACTGAATTGGCAACACGGCACCGAGCGAAAAATCAAAGACCATCAGCATGTGAAGTCCGAACTTTTGGAAGGTGCAGAATATTGCGAATCCATTATGAAATCGGCCACTGCTGACGAAAAAAAATATTTGAAAAATGCCCAAAAAGTTTTCTCAAATCCAGCACAATATGAAGAAGCTATTGCAATTGCTTTATCAGAAAATTTAAAACAAATCTTCGAAAAATACCCCACCCGAACCTTGGCCAATCGTTCGCAAGAATTGGGCATTTATGTGGATCGAAAAAAAGCTTTGTTCAGCACTTGGTATGAGTTTTTCCCACGTTCGGCTTCGCAAGAACCTGGAAAACATGGCACCTTTAAAGACTGTGAACGCCTTTTGCCTCGTGTGGCGCAAATGGGTTTTGACACGCTGTATTTTCCGCCCATTCATCCGATTGGCGAAGTGAACAGAAAAGGCAAAAACAACGCTACGAACGCGCAACCTGGCGATGTAGGTTCGCCTTGGGGCATTGGTTCGCAATACGGCGGACACAAATCGGTGCATCCTGAATTAGGAACTTTAGAAGATTTTATACAGTTGGTGCAAAGTGCTAAAAACCTTGGCATTGAAGTGGCGATGGATTATGCGTTACAAGCCGCTCCCGATCATCCTTATGTGAAAGAATTTCCGCAATGGTTCAAATGGCGACCAGATGGCACGGTGCAATATGCCGAAAATCCACCGAAAAAATACCAAGACATTCAACCGATTTATTTCGAATCGGGCGATTGGAAAAACCTTTGGAAAGAATTGCTCGACGTGGCTTTATTTTGGGTGGAAACCTGCGATATCAAAGTATTTAGAGTGGATAATCCACACACAAAGCCCTTCTATTTCTGGGGTTGGTTGATTGGAGAAATCAAGAAAAAACATCCTGAAGTTCTTTTCTTATCAGAAGCTTTCACCAGACCGAAAGTGATGCATGAATTGGCAAAACAAGGTTTCACACAATCTTATTCTTACTTCACTTGGCGCAATACGAAAGCTGAATTGATGGAATACATGACAGAATTGACACAAACCCATCAAAAAGAGTTTTTCCGTCCTAATTTTTGGCCCAACACGCCTGACATTCTTCCTTTTGCGCTGCAAACTGGCAACGAAACTGTGTATATGCAGAAATATTTCTTGGCAGCCACTTTGAGTTCAAACGTGGGTGTTTACGGACCTGCTTTTGAAATGTTGGTGCATCAACCGATGCCAAACAAAGAAGAATATTTCAATTCAGAGAAATACGAAATCTATCATTGGAATTGGGAAGCGCAAAACAAACTGACCACATTGATTACCAAAATAAACTTTATTCGGAAGGCACATCCGTCTTTACAACAAACCAATAATCTTGTTTTTTGTAAAAACGACAATGAAAAACTTCTTTCCTATTACAAATTTGACGACAACAAAACAGATCATACGCTATTGATTTGCAGTTTAGAACCTTATCAAACATTGCAAGGCATGGTGCGTTTGCCATTAGAAGAAATTGGCAACAGACCAGTGCGCGTTACGGATTTAATCACGGGCAATAGTTATATTTGGGACCGAGAGTGGAATTTTGTTTCGTTGAGTCCTGCTTTGCCTTTTCACCTCTTTAAAATCGAACGCTAATTATGGAAACCAACAACCAAGAAACCTTCGTGACCCCTTTTGAATTCAAAACGGATTGGAAACACGCTTTTGAAGATGCCGATTTTGTGAAAGTTTTCTCATCTGATATTTTGGAAAACTACATCATCAACAAACGTTGGTATGGCGGCAAAGCAAGCACTTTGAAATATATTGAAGTAGTGGATTATTTTCAAATTACATCCAAAAAGAATACCTATTATGGTGTTTTGCTGGAAGTGAATTTTAAAGAAGCGTTCTACCAACATTATTTCATGCCGTTGGCTTTCATGTCTGAAAAAGAATTGAATACCAACACCACCATTGCTCCCGTTAAATTAGGTCAACAAGAAGGTTTTTTGGTGGATGCGCTTCATCAAGAGGAATTCAGAAAACTTTTGTTTGATAATATCATCAAAACCAAAGAAACCCCGGGCTTAAAACTCGTGTTTCACAAAGGAAGTTCGATTGATGAAGTTACCTATATTTCCTCAAGATTTATGGGCTTAGAGCAAAGCAACACCTCGATTATTTACAACGATAGTTTTGTTTTGAAAATATTCAGACGCATTTACGTCAGCACGAATCCTGATTATGAAATCAACCGATTTTTGACAGAGCGGATGCATTTTGAAAATACTCCCGCCTACAAAGGCAGCATCAATCTTCAATTGGCAGAAGGAAACATCACGCTCGGTTTGATGCAAGAATTGGTGCCGAATCAAGGCGATGCTTGGAAATTTATGTTGGAACAAATTGACGGGGTTTTTGATAATTTGAAAAGAAAAAAAATCAAGATTGACAAACTTCCGAACATCGAGATGTTTCAACGGATCAAAATCAATCGTCTTCCGCCCGAAATTATTGATTGGGTGGGTTTGAGTTTGTTTTTACGCGTTCAAAATTTAGCCTACCGAACAGCAGAAATGCACATTGCTTTGGGCAGCGATATTCACGAAACGGCTTTTACGCCCACTACTTACAACGGTGATTATACCGTTTGGTTGAAAAATAGGATGTTGTATCAATTTCAAAACCGATTGAACATCATCGAAAACAGTTTGCACAAATTGGATGGTTTGGCACTCGAATTGGCGCAACAATTTTTGGAAAATAAAAAAATCGTTCGGAAGCATTTTGTAGATTTCGATTGGACGAAAATGAAATCGGAACGCATTCGAATTCATGGCGATTATCACTTAGGACAGGTTTTGGTGAGCGGAGAAGATTTTTATATTCTCGATTTTGAAGGCGAACCAGAAAGCACCATTCGAGATAGAAAAGTAAAACAACCGCCGTTGAAAGATGTGGCGGGTATGTTTCGATCGTTTCATTATGCAATTTATGCAACCCTTTTCAACAACAAAGACAAATATCCTTACGAACAAGAACAACTCTTCAAGGCAGGAGAATTGTTGTATAAATATTTTGTAGGAGTCTTTTTGGAAACTTACATCAACAAAGCGCAGAGTGGCAATTTGAACATTGGTTACAACCACGAAATCGACTTTTTGCTTAAATATTGTTTGTTAGAAAAAGCGGTTTATGAATTGGGTTATGAACTCAACTCTCGTCCTCGCTGGGCGGTGATTCCGTTGCGAGGCATTCAGAGCATTATGAATTATTAAAACTCAAAAATAGAATTCTATTTTGTAAGAAATTAATTATTAATATGATGATTTCTATTATTTGCACCATTTTGCGTTAGGGATTGCAGTGGAAATCCTTTTTTAAGGCTTTTTCTGCCTTAAAAAAGATTGTAACGGAAAGCCCGACCCGCAGGGAAACGCCCAAAATAAGAATTTTTAAAACGAAGATATTTTTTTAGAATTTAGCTAAAACAAAAACCAACAGATGAACAAAGTACAAGTACATTCACTTTTCTCAGATTTTGACATCAGTCTTTTCAAGGCTGGCAAACATTTTAGACTGTATGAAAAATTAGGGGCGCACCCGATGGAAGTCAACGGTGTGCAAGGAGTTTATTTTGCCGTTTGGGCACCAACTGCACGCACGGTTTCTGTGGTGGGCGATTTCAATTATTGGTTGCAAGGCGAGCACGAATTATTTGTTCGTTGGGATGCGTCGGGGATTTGGGAAGGTTTCATTCCGGGAGTTTTGCCCGGCACAAAATATAAATACAAAATACAATCTAACAATGGTGGCATCATCACAGAAAAAGCAGATCCGTTTGCCTTTTATTGCGAAAAACCGCCGCAAACCGCTTCCATCATTTGGGATTTGTCTTACAAATGGAAAGACCAAAATTGGATGGAAACACGAAAAGAAAAAAATGCTTTAGACAAGCCTTATTCGGTTTATGAAGTGCATTTGGGTTCGTGGAAAAGAAAAATGGAAGAAGACCGTTTTTTAACTTATTTGGAATTGTCCGAAGATTTGGTCAATTATGTCAAAGAAGTTGGTTTTACGCACGTAGAATTGATGCCGATCATGGAATATCCTTACGACCCGTCGTGGGGTTATCAATTGGTGGGTTATTTTGCGCCCACTTCCCGATTCGGAAAACCACAAGATTTTATGTTGTTGGTCGATAAATTGCACCAAGCGGGCATTGGAGTTATTTTGGATTGGGTGCCTTCGCATTTTCCAGAAGATGCGCACGGATTGGGCTTTTTTGATGGTTCTAATTTATATGAACATCCCGACAGACGCCGTGGGTATCATCCCGATTGGAAAAGTTTGATTTTCAATTATGGGCGCAATGAAGTTCGTTCGTTTTTGATTAGTAATGCTTTGTTTTGGTTGCAAAATTACCATGTGGACGGTTTGCGTGTGGATGCCGTGGCTTCGATGTTGTATTTGGATTATTCCAGAAACGATGGCGATTGGGAACCGAATATTTACGGAGGTAGAGAAAATCTTGAAGTGATTTCGTTTTTGAAAGATTTCAACCAAGCCGTGTACGAAAATTATCCCGATGTGCAAACCATTGCCGAGGAAAGCACGTCGTTTCCGATGGTTTCAAGACCAACTTCTTTGGGCGGTTTAGGATTTGGGATGAAATGGATGATGGGTTGGATGCACGACACTTTGGAATATTTTAAAAGAGAAACTATTTACAGAAAATACCACCAAAACAACATCACTTTTTCGATGACCTACACATTTACTGAAAACTTTATGTTGCCGTTGTCGCATGACGAGGTGGTTTATGGTAAGAAATCGATTTTAGGAAGAATGCCGGGCGATGAATGGCAACGCTTTGCGAATTTACGCTTGTTGTACAGTTATATGTTCACGCATCCTGGGGCGAAATTATTATTTATGGGTGGTGAATTTGGACAAAGTGCCGAATGGAAATTTGACGGAAGTTTAGATTGGCATTTGTTGCAATTTGGCTACCACAACGGCATCAAAACTTGCATCACGGCGTTGAATGCTTTGTATAAAAAACAAACCGCCTTGTTTGAAAAACAATTCAGTCCCGAAGGTTTTGAATGGATCAGTTATTCGGATGCGCAAAACGCTGTGTTGAGCTACATTAGAAATGGCAACAAACCGAACGACAAACTGGTGGTGGTGTGCAATTTTACGCCTGTGGTGAGAACAGAATACAAAATCGGATTGCCGATGAAAGGAAAACTCAAAGAAATTTTCAATTCGGATGCCACAGATTTTGGTGGCAGCGGAGTGAGCAATCCAAAACCCATCGTTATTACAGAAAACCCTTGGAACGGCAGAGATTTTTCAGCTGAAATCACGTTGCCGCCTTTGGGAGTTACGGTTTTTAAGATTGGGAAGTAAGATTTGAAAAATATATGAAAAAAGCCCTGAACTTGATGTTTGGGGCTTTTATATTTAATTATTTTGAATTGAAATCAAATAAAAAATTAGCTTTGGTTTATGAAAATTATATTCTTTTTTGCGCTAGTTTGCATCATATTACATTTATTTTTTAGCCTAAATGATGCCATCACCATTACAATTTGTGGTATGATCGTTCTTGGTTTGTTCCAATTTTTTGTAGAAGCTTTCAGACGTATGAAATGATTAGCTGTAAAAGTTAGTTTTCTAATCTTCAAAAAAATTGTGTATCAACAGATTTCTATTATTTGGTTCAAATTAAAAAGGATATCAAACATCATTTTTAAAATAACCCGGGGCAAATTGATAAATCAACCCGCCCCGGTGGGTGTATTGGCACTGCCGCTACGTGGCAAATGTATAAAATATCTTTAAAATAAATCGTTCAGTTTCAAAACAAAAACCATACTATAATTATCAAAGTATATTACAAAAAAAGCAGTACGAATACTGCTTTCATGCACAATGGAGATGCTTGCATTTGACGTTGCGCACGAAGTTGCACAATACAAATATAGTTTTTTCCATAAAAAAAGCGGACAAGAAAGTCCGCTAGCATGTAATGTCCACAGCAAGGGATGAGCCGAGCGTCTGATTACAAATTGATCAATGAGAAAACTTCAAAATAGTGTAAAGCTATCAAAAGCGAAAGTCAATATTAAAAAATTGGCTTTAAGGTATGAGATTGAAATTACTTTCGCTCACAAGAGGATTGCATTAGACATTTCATCCCCACACAAAAATAGGGTATTTGGATTGAAGAAAACAAATGCATGCTTATGAAATTGAATCTTTCGAAAACAGAGCAACAGAAAAAAACAGACAAATTCAGTTTTTGTACACTTTTTTTAGCGAAGCATCGACAGACATTCCATCATAAAAAGTATCTTTGACATGCAAACTGCAATTGAATAGATGAACTTTATGGACGGAAAAAGCCTTACACCAGAACAAGAAAAATTAAACGCATTGCGTCAAATACTTCCTGAAGCTTTTAGCGAAGGAAAAATTGACTGGGAAAAACTAAAAGCCACCCTCGGAGAGGATATTAACTTTGCCAACGAGCGCTATGTGCTGAATTGGGCAGGAAAAAGTGATGCTTTTAAAGTATTACAAACCCCAACCACCAAAACACTTGTTCCTGCTAAAGAGGAAAGCGTAAACTTTGACGAAACAGAAAATATTTTCATAGAAGGCGAAAACTTGGAAGTGCTTAAAGTGTTACAAAAAAGCTACTTCGGGAAAGTGAAAATGATATACATAGACCCACCTTACAACACCGGCAACGATTCTTTTATTTACCCCGACAAGTTTAGCGAAAGCAAAGCCGACTATGAAAAACGTGTGGGCGATAAAGACGAAGAGGGTTACATGACCAAAGATGGTATGTTTAAAAAAAACAGCAAAGAAAACGGACAATACCACAGCAATTGGCTCAACATGATGATGCCACGGTTGTATTTAGCCAAAAACCTATTAAGACAAGATGGGGTGATTTTTGTTTCTATTGATGATAACGAAGTGCATAATTTGCGCCTTTTGATGAATGAGATTTTTGGGGAGGAGAATTTTGTGGCGGAATTTGATTGGCGAAAAAAAACTGGTGCAAATGATGCAAAAGATATAGCAATTGTAACTGAATCTATATTATTATTCGCTAAAAATCATAATTTAACTATTGAAAACGATATTTGGGAAAGTGATGAAAGTTCAATAAATCAAAAACGTTTTAAACTTTCTGATGAATTCATTAATATTCGAGGAAAATATTATTTAGATACACTTGATCGTGGTGGACTTCAATACTCAGATTCTATGAATTTTGGGATAAAAGCACCAGATGGAGGTATTATTTTTCCTAATGGACGATCAGCTTTTGTAAATGATGGTTGGATATGGAAATGGGGTGAAAAAAAAGTTAAATGGGGTATAGAAAATAAGTTTTTGGAATTTGTTAAATCTGAAAAAAGTGAAGGTTCAATTTATACAATCAAATATAAAGTATATGAATTTGTTGATAACGAAGGAAATCTAAGACAAAAATCTGGTCGTGCATATTCAAATTTAATACATGAACCTATCAATCAACAAGGAAATGCTGATTTTGCAAATTTATTTGATGGTAAAACTTATTTTTCAAATCCCAAACCGATTAAGTTAATTCAATATTTTATAAAAACAAATAATAATAAGTCAGATATTATCCTAGACTTCTTCGCAGGAAGTGGCTCTATGGCTCACGCTGTCATGGATTTAAATAAAACAGATGATGGCAAGAGAAAATATATTTGTGTTCAACTACCCGAGCTATGCGATGAAAAAAGCGAAGCCTATAAAGCGGGTTACAAAACCATAGCGGAAATAAGTAAAGAAAGAATCCGCAGAGCAGGAAAGAAAATCGGAGAAGAAATTAATACTGAAATCAAGAAGTTAGAAGCCGAAATCACAAAATTGCAAGGCGAACTACCGACAGAAGAAAACAAAACGGAAATTACAAATCTGAAAACCAAAATTGAACAATTGCAACATCAAGATTTAGGTTTCAAAGTTTTAAAATTAGAGGACAGCAACTTCAAACAATGGCAACAAATTGAGGGCAAGGATGCCGAAGCAACCCGTGCTGAGCTTGCCGAAGCAACCCGTGCTGAGCTTGCCGAAGCATTAGCCGAACAAATGAAATTGTTTGTTGACCCTGTTTCAGAAACTGCTACCATTGAAAATATGGTGTATGAATTGTTGCTTAAAAGTGGTAAAGATTTGAACAGCCCAATTGAAAAGAAAGATGGTTATTATAAAATCAACCAAAATGAAATGATTTTGCTATTAGAAATTGCCACGCAAGAAATCATTGAAACCGTAATTACCGAAAAGCCTATCAAAGTGATTGCTTTAGACAAATTGTTTAAAGGCAATGACCAATTGAAAACAAATACGGTACTGCAAATGAAAGAGGCGGGAATTGAATTTAAAACGATATAAGCCATGAGCCAAGAGATAGAGAAGATATTATTTTCTGATCTTGCCCAAATCATAGAGCAAGGCAAACAGCAGGTAATTGCGCAGGTAAATAGTGTGCTTACGCTTACTTATTGGCATGTGGGGAAAAAAATCAATGAACACATTCTTGAAAATAAGAGAGCAGAATATGGTGGTAGAATTGTAGAAAATGTTTCTGCACAATTAGAAGCGCAATATGGACGAAGTTTTACTTTAAGAAACGTTAGAAGAATGATGCAGTTTGCAGAGGTTTTTCTAGATATTCAAATTGTGACATCACTGATGACACAATTGAGTTGGACACATTTTATTGAACTTTTTCCCTTAAAAACAATGGAAGCAAGAATGTATTATGCCCAGAAGGTTTCTAATGAAAGATGGTCTGTTCGTGAAATGAAATACCAAATAGAACGCAAAGCATTTGAACGCCAAGAAATAGCCACTTTGCAAATAGCAGAAGAGTTTACAGATATACAAAACACATTTAAAGACCCCTATTTTCTTGATTTTTTAGGATTAAAAGATGGCTATTTAGAAAAAGATGTGGAAAGTGCCATAATAAAGGAATTAGAACTTTTTATTTTAGAATTAGGCGTAGGATTTACATTTGTAGAACGACAAAAACGAATAATTATTGATGGAGAAGATTTTTATTTAGACCTTTTATTTTACCATCGAAAGTTAAAGCGCCTAGTGGCTATAGAATTAAAATTAGATAAGTTTAAAGCTGCATACAAAGGACAAATGGAGTTATATTTAAAATGGCTTGATAAATACGAAAAACATGAGGGAGAAGGCAACCCCATTGGATTAATACTTTGTGCAGGAAAAAGTAGTGAACAGGTTGAATTACTACAAATGCACAAAGATGGAATTATGGTAGCAGATTATTGGACAGCACTTCCCTCAAAAAAAGAATTGGAAGAAAAGTTACATTCGTTATTAATAGAGGCAAGAGCTAGAATTGAAAACCGTAAAATGTTAGAGCAGTGAAATTAACGTTTGAATCCAATCTCAACTATCAGCAGGAAGCTATCAAATCCATCACGGATTTGTTTGAAGGGCAACCTTTGGAAGATTCTATCTTGGAATTTAAATTAAAGGAAGACGGCTTTTTGCATCTAATCAATGGGGTTTGCAATAACCTCATTCTATCTGAGGAACAAATCCTTACTAATCTGCAAAGTATTCAATCGAACAACGAAATTAAAGTTTCGGAAAAATTAGATGGTATGCACTTTTCTGTAGAAATGGAAACAGGCACCGGAAAAACGTATGTGTATTTGCGTACCATTTACGAGTTGAATAAATTATATGGCTTCAAAAAATTTGTGATTGTTGTTCCATCGGTGGCTATTCGTGAAGG
This sequence comes from Flavobacterium sp., assembly GCA_040379105.1. Taxonomy (GTDB): domain Bacteria; phylum Bacteroidota; class Bacteroidia; order Flavobacteriales; family Flavobacteriaceae; genus Flavobacterium. The sequence goes on along the minus strand of JBEILV010000062.1, from coordinate 2,743 downwards.
AGTTCTGAAAAATTTAGAAATCACACACGAACATTTTCAAACGCTTTACGACAATGTGCCTGTTAATTTTCAGGTGTATGACAGTACCAAAGTTTCTACTTTGAGAGGGTTTGCAACCACCAACAACATTGAAGTTTTGGTCATTAACATTGATTCATTTGCCAAAGACGAAAATATTATTAACAAACCCAATGATAAGCTGAACGGTCAAAAACCATTGGAGTTTATTCAAGCTACCCACCCTATTGTCATTGTGGATGAACCACAAAATATGGAAACCGAAAAGCGCGTGGCAGCGATTGAAAACCTGAAAGCACTTTGTACGCTTCGCTATTCGGCAACACACAGAAACCAATACAATCTTACGTACAGTTTAAACCCAGTAAAAGCCTATGATTTAGGGTTAGTTAAACAAATTGAAGTGGATTCTATCATGGAAGAAAACGCCTATAATGACGCTTTTGTTTCGGTGGAGTCCATCACAGCTAGTAAGACGAAAGTAACCGCTAAAGTTTCTATCAACAGTAACGAAAATGGGGGCGTAAAAAAGAAAACCATCACTGTAAAAGTGGGTGATGATTTGTATAAACTTTCCAACGAAAGAGAAATATATGCAGATGGTTATATCATTGAGGAAATTGATGCAGTAAACCAATGTATTTCCATTTCAAACGGAAACTTATTGTACAGAGGCGACAGTCAAGGCGGATTGACTGATGAAGTCATGAAGTTTCAAATTCGCAAAACCATTGAGGAACATTTGAAGAAAGAAAAACGCCTGAACAAATTAGGCATCAAAGTTTTGTCTTTGTTTTTTATTGACAAAGTAGCAAATTATCGAAGTTATGATGCCACGGGAAATCCTGTCAAAGGAAAATTTGCCAATTGGTTTGAAGAAATTTACCAAGAATACATTTCAAAACCAGCATTTACGGAATTGGATAAATTTCCAGTGGAAGAAACGCATAATGGTTATTTTTCGCAAGACAGCAAAGGAAAAGTAAAAGACACTTCGGGAGAAACCAAAGCAGATGACGACACTTACAGTTTGATCATGAAAGACAAAGAGAAATTATTGGGCTTAGATAACTCTTTGCGATTCATTTTTTCACATTCTGCCCTTCGTGAAGGTTGGGACAACCCCAACGTATTTCAGATTTGCACTTTGAATGAAACCAAATCAGACATAAAAAAACGTCAGGAAATTGGGAGAGGTTTGCGTTTGGCAGTGGATCAAACAGGAAAACGAACTTATGACCAAAACATCAACCGATTGACTGTAATTGCTAATGAGGCTTATGACGATTTTGCAAAAGCATTACAAAAAGAAATTGAAGATGATTGTGGCGTTGCATTTACAGGCAGAATAAAAAACAAGCAAACAAGAACCGCTATTCAGTATCGAAAGGGTTTTGAAGCCGACCCGAAATTCTTAGAAATTTGGGAAAAGCTAAAAAAGAAAACTACTTATCGGGTAGATTTTAAAACAGACGAGCTGATTACGCTAGCAGCAAAAGCTATTAGAGATTTACAAGAAATCAAAGCACCTTCCATTCGTTCTACAAAAATTGGAATTACAATGACAGATGAAGGCATTGGCACAAATTATGTTGGAGAAAAGGTAGAATCTTATGGGGGTTATTCTTGGAAAATCCCGGATGTTTTGGGCTACATTCAAAGCAAAACAGAATTGACCCGTTCCACGATTGAAGAAATATTAAGTAAGTCGGGCAGAATTGAAGACATTATTATCAACCCACAATTGTTTTTAGACTTGGCTACCACAGCTATAAAACGAACATTGTATGATTTAATGATTGATGGAATTAAGTATCAAAAAATTGGTGGTTCGGAATACGAAATGGCTTTGTTTGAAGCACAAGAATTAGAAGTCTATTTAAACGATTTTTCATTTAAAGTTTCAGACCCCTCCAAAACCATTTATGAGGAATTTGTACCTTTGGATTCGGGAGTAGAAAGCAAGTTTGCTCATGATTGCGAAACCAGCGAACAAATAAAATTCTATTTCAAATTACCGAATTGGTTTAAAATACCAACACCAATAGGGAATTATAATCCGGATTGGGCATTGGTATTTGAGGATGATAAGAAAATTTATTTTGTAGCCGAAACCAAAGACACAGGCACACACCAAGTTGATTTATCAAAATTAAGCGGCGACGAACAAATGAAAATCAAATGTGGAAAAGCTCACTTTAATGAGTTTGAGGATTTAGAATATAAGGTTGTGAATAAAGTAGGGCAACTCATTTAAAGGCCTCAATAAAAATTCTTTTTCAGCGTGCTTTAACCTCAATCACTTTCATTTTTTCATCTTGATAAACTTTTTGCTGGCTATTAATCGTTTAAAATAAAATAAGAAGAACGGCAGAGATTTTTCAGCCGAAATAACGTTGCCGCCTTTGGGTGTGACGGTTTTCAAAATCGGGAAATAAAATTTGAATATTATGAAAAAAGCCCTGAACTTGATGTTTGGGGCTTTTTTTGTTGGTTAAAAAGTTAGAATAAATTTGGTTTTGAAAGAGGTCTGGTTTAAAAAAATATCAACATCAACTTGATGCGTGATGGCTTTGAACTTATTTGTTAAAAATATTTTAAAATAAAACATCACAACATTTAAAATTTTGATTACTATTTAATTATCTTCGTTTTTAAGTTTTAGCAGCTGATCAGTTCTTATGTAAGTAACCAAAATATTGTACAAAACATTCAGTTTCTTTGG
>JBEILV010000061.1:0-14870 GCA_040379105.1 Flavobacterium sp. | reverse complement strand
GGTTGAAGAAACTTTTTGGTCTGCAAAAGCTTGAGCAAAAAGCGTTCTGTAAGCAGCATCCGATTGAAGTTTTGCAACAATGCTCGGCAATGTTTCGTTCATTTCCACTGGATTGTGAATAGGCACAATGGAAACTGCCTCTAGATTTTCGGCAGCACCATCAAAGAAAAATGAACTTTGGAAAGCTAGATTTTGCAAAGCAGGCGTATTTCTCACCCCAACTTGATCGTTCACTCCATGACTCAAATTATGTCCATGATGCGTGAAGGCAAACTGTTGTTCGTGGCAAAATGCACAGGCAACCAATCCGTCAGAGGCCAAACGTCCGTCGTAAAATAGTTTTCTACCCAACTCAATCCCTTTCTCAGTCAATGGATTGTCTGCATTTTGATATTCCAACGGAGGAAAATTACTCGGCACTTCAAAGGCTACTGTTGCATTGATTGGTTGATAGTCATCGTCTGAACCACAGGAGGAAAGAAAGACTAAAAGGCAAAATCCTGCAATTGAATAAACTAATTTTTGCATGATTGTTTTATTTGAAAAAACATGAATGGCTTTTTAAACCATTCATGTTTTGTTAGAATTTTAAAAAAATATTAATGATCCGCAGCTCCATTATGAACATGATCTACTTCAAACATGCCAGCTTGTACATTGTTGGCAATGATGGGTGCTTTTTCGGCATTGACCATAATTTGTGCCCAGCCAGCATTGTTGATTGCATCGCCTAATTTTAATTTTGACGCACCATCCAAGATGCTATTGGCATCTGCTATAAAATGAACCGATGGAGTTTCTGTTGTTCTAACTCGAGCTACCGAAGGAAAATTGATGCTTATTTCTCTGTAATTGTCTAAAACAGTGCCATGACTTCCTATATGGACTTTAAAATCGCGCTCGCCATCTACGGTTGGAGAGGTAAACGTTCCTTCAAAATTGATGTTTTTGTAACCTACAGACCAAGACCAAGTGAGAAAATGTGTGGCTGCCTGATCCCAAAAGGCTTGTTGCGCTGCTTGACCTGCATTGAAACGCTCTTGATCGATTCCAATACCAAATTTGATTGCTTTGTAGTTGCCAGCAGGAATGTTTTCTAACACAATTTCGTTTAAGTTGGCTTCATGGCTGATGATAAAATAACTGTCGTTTTTTGGGTAAACCACTTCAGTATTGTCTTCTTTTACTAAAACAAAATTACTAACAATGTAATTGAATCTGTTGATTTTCAAAGTTTCACCGTTAGAATTAGTATATGAATTTCCTAAAATAAGTGCGTCACCATTAACGGCATTGTCAAAAAATAATTCCATGTCGCCATTGCCCGAAATTACCTCAGCTTCATCGTCTGAAGAACAGGAAAATACTAGGAAAGAAGTCATTAAAAGAGCCAAAAATTTAATATTGCTTTTCATTTTTTTAAGTTTTGTGAATGAATTAGTTCTCAATGTTTTTTGAGAAATAAAATTTGTTATAAATAGGTAAGATGGCTTCAAAAGAAGCTTTTGCATGTTCAAAAAACATACAGATAATGAAATATTGACTTGAACCATTTCAATTAAAATGATTGCATTGTCAAAACAGAAATATTACAACAAAAAACTTGGGGGATGAAAAGCAGTACCAAACGATTGGTATTGGTACAAATTTGAATAATGAAAATTTGCCTTGAGCAATAAATCTTGTGAAAATTTGAATGAGAAGGTTTCGATTTTCTCTAAAAATAGAATTTCAAATTCGAAAGTTTTATTCTTTTTATCGTTTGAAAATGGATTTTTTTCTTCCGATGCTTTCGCTAATTCTTTGGCGAGTTGACATTTTCCATTACATGCCAAAACAGTATCTTCTTTGTTTTCGCACAATTCATTGGCATAAATATCATAACGAATAAAATAGTCCAAAACCGGAAGAATAGGTTTGAACAAGAAAAAACATCCGAAAATGATAATTATTTTTTTCACGGATGCAAAACTAGATATATTCAATGAATACTGAATATACAAACTATCAATTTAACAAAAATTGATTTTTTATTTGAAAACAAAATCATATTAAACAAACTTAGAAAAATAAAAAATATGTTTAAATGGTGAATAAACAGAGTGTTGGGTTTTAAGTATAAATGGAAATGGAAAACATGAATTTGCCCTGAGTGAAAACTACAGATTTGATGCGATAAAATTTTTCTGTCACTTTTAAATATTCTAATCAGTTGATGTAGTAACCATCTTACAGAGTTGAAATGAAAAAATAAAGTTAAAAATAAAAATAATGGAATGAATATTTTAAGTTGATGAAATGAATAATTACTTTAGTTGCAAATTCTATTAAATTTTTAAGTTAAAAATGACATTCATCAAACAAAAAAGATTCATCATTACCGCTTTTGCAGTGGTTTTTTTATACATCGGAGCAAGTTTTAAAGACGATTTTTTTGAGATTGCAAAGCAAATTGAAATTTTTACAGAAATGTATAAAACCGTCAATATGAATTATGTGGACGAAACCAATCCGGGTGCGCTCATGGATAAAGCCATCAAGGGAATGTTGGAAGAATTGGATCCGTACACCGTTTATTTTAATGAAGCCGATGTCATTAAATTCAAAATCAACAGCACTGGCGAATACACCGGCATTGGCGCACAAATCAGTAGAAAAGAAGGAAAAATCATCATCAAAGAATTGTACAAAGACTATCCCGCTGACAAAGCCAAAATGAAGGTGGGCGACGAAATTGTGAAAATCGGCGATATTGAACTGAAAGACTACAAAGAAGATGCTTCCGAATTGATGAAAGGTGCCAAAAACAAAGCCATTCCGATTGAATATTTCCGACAAGGCAAAAAAATGTCAGCCACGATTGTTTTGCAAGAAGTAGAAATCAATGCCGTTCCTTTTTATAAAAAAATAGACGAAAAAACAGGCTATATTGTTTTATCTCAATTCAATAGAAAAACCACCCAAGAAACCAAAAATGCCATTTTAGAGCTTAAAAATCAAGGTGCAACACAGTTGATCTTAGATTTGCGTGGCAATCCAGGTGGTTTGTTGGGCGAAGCGGTCAATATTTGTAATTTGTTTGTGCCCAAAAACGAAATTATCGTAACAACGAAATCTAAAATTGAAAAACACACCCAAACCTACGTCACTCAAAATGAACCGTTAGATTTGGAAATTCCTTTGGTTGTTTTGGTAGATGGAAAAAGTGCATCGGCTTCAGAAATTGTGGCAGGAGCGTTGCAAGATTTAGACCGCGCAGTGGTGGTTGGCAGCCGAAGTTTTGGTAAAGGACTCGTGCAAAGACCTATCGATTTGACGTATGGCACACAAGTAAAAGTAACTATTTCGCGATATTTTACACCTTCAGGAAGATGCATTCAGGCGTTAGATTATGCCAAAAAAGACGCCAATGGAAAAGCCATCAAAACAAGTGCAGAAAACTATCAAGCGTTCAAAACCAAAAAAGGAAGAGTGGTTTATGACGGTGGCGGCATTGAACCTGACAAGGTATTGGAAGAATCTAAAACAAGCCCAATTGCTGCGGCATTGATTAAAAATGAAGCTATTTTCAACTTTGCAGTTGATTATTATTATAAAAACCCAACGGCAGGAACTACTTTTACCAAAATTCAAGAACAAGACTTTCAAAACTTTAAAAAATTTTTAGATAAAGAAGGTTTTACTTTTGAAACAGAAACAAACGAAGCACTTCAAAAAGTGATTGAAACCGCCAAAAAAGAAAAAATGGATGTCTTGATTCAAAAAGAATTTGAAACGCTTGCAGCTTCTTTGAAAAAAAGCGAGTTTTCACAGATAGATATTCAAAAAGAAGAAATTAAACGATTGTTAACAGACGAAATCATCAAAATCTTCCGTTATAGAGAAGGTTTATATGCTTACTATACAGAAAGTAACACCGAAATTATCAAATCTATTGCGCTTTTAAACAACACAGCGGAATACAATAAAATTTTAGGAAAATGAGGTTAATGGCCTTTTTAATTGGGTTTTTGTTTCTATCAAATGTGAGTCTCATTGCACAAGAGGAAGAAGTGGCATCGGTTTATTTTGCTTTCGACAAATCAAATATCATCAAGCCAGAAGCAGAAAAAATCATTCAATTTGTGAAGCAAAAAGATTCTACGAAAATTGCTACCGTGGAAATTTTTGGCTACTGCGACGACCGAGGCAAAGATGATTACAACATCATTTTGTCTAACAAAAGAGCCAATGCTGTGAAAGATTTGTTGATAAAAAATGGCATTACAAACAAAATCATCATCACAATTGAAGGAAAAGGAAGAATTTTGATTGATGACGATATTGTGGACAACTTGCCCGAAGCTAGGTCAAAAAATAGACGGGTAGATGTTGTGATTAATTTTATTCCGCCGCCGCCTATCGAAGAAGAACCCGGCATTCATAAATCAATCAAAAAAGACCATGTAGTTGGCGATCGGATTTATTTAGAGCATTTGTATTTTGAAAGAGGAAGCAGCAAACTCACGCTCGAAGCAAGAAAAGAACTCGACAAGATTGCAAAGCAAATGGCAAAATTTAAAAATTACCATTTTGAAGTACAAGGCCATGTTTGTTGCACTCCAAGCTATCATAAAGAAGCCATCGACATGCACACAAAAAAAAGAGAACTCTCTAAAAACAGGGCTTTGTCAGTTTATAAATATTTGATTTCTAAGAAGATTGATAAAAAAAGACTGACGCATAATGGCTACGGAAACACCCAACCTCTTGGCAAAGAAGCTGTTTTAGACAGACGTGTGGAATTGGTGATTACCAAAAAATAAAACTAAAACAAAGTAGTTTTAGGATAGAAAGGCTCTAAAAAGGCTCTCAAAATTTCAAGATCTTCTCTTACGTTACGTTTTAATGTGCCAGACGCATGGTGTGATAATTTCTTGTAGGATATAAATATCAATTGGAATTCTTTTTCTTCAAAAAGTGCATTTTCTACAAAGAAAAATTGCTTTGGTTTTAAGGTGTTTTTTTGCGTTGCGTCAAAAAACTTAATTGCCAATTTCAATTTTGGATAAAATCCATCGGCATGAATGGTCAAAATAGCATCTGAAAAATCTTTTTGATTCAAAATAAAATCTTTCTTGCTAACTTCAAATTTAGAAAGCAACACTTTATTGCAAAGCTCCAAAACATAAAAAGCATCTGATTTTTTGAAAGGTATTTTCTTCGTTTTTGTTTTTACTTTTTTTGGCTCTTGACTGATTGGTTTATAGACGGCTCGTTCAAAAAACCACTTTTTGGAAATATTCTTTTGAACCACTTTAGCAAAAGGAATGCGATGCAACTGATTTTTTTCTTCCAAATTTCGAAGAAAATTTTTGAGCGATGTTCCTTTAGGATCGTCTTTTTTATAAATTCCTGCCAAGACGAAATACGACATCATAAAACCCACAGGAACGCGCTGAACACTTTTGTTGTGTTCAAAATATTCGCTCAAAACTTGATTGATGTCGTTGATTTTTTTCAAGAAATTAAAATAAAGCCTAAAGATACAATCTATTGAAATATAAAAAAGTATTCGGTTTAAAATTTATCCTAAACCTACATCGAGCAACATCATCACGACAAAACCTCCAATAAACCCCATCGTTGCGATGTCCGTATTTTTGTCTTGTTGCGATTCTGGAATCACTTCTTCAACCACCACAAAAATCATGGCTCCTGCCGCAAAAGCCAAGGCATAAGGCAAAATCGGCATGAAAAACGTAACCGCAAACGCACCTAAAACTCCCGCCACGGGTTCTACCAAAGCAGAAGATTGACCATACATAAAACTTTTTCGACGGCTCATGCCCATTCTTCGCAAGGGAACCGCAACAGCAATGCCTTCAGGAAAATTTTGAATCCCGATGGCGATGGCTAAAATCACAGCGCCCGCAATCGTAGCTTCGGGCACTCCCGCCGCTACTCCACCAAAAAGAACTCCCACCGCCAAACCTTCGGGAATGTTATGCAAAGTGATGGCAAGTACTAATAAAGTCGTTTTTTGCCAAGGCGATTTCACACCCTCCACTTCTTTGAAATTAAGATGCAAATGAGGCATGATTTTGTCTAAAAAAAAAAAAAATAAAGCACCCGCAACCACACCGATACATGCAGGCACTGCTTTCATGATGCCTTCGTCTTCGCTCATGGAAATGGCAGGAAGAATCAAACTAAAAATACTAGCGGCAATCATGACGCCGCCTGTAAAACCTAACATTCCGTCCAAAAAAACACGGTTCATGGTTTTGAAGAAAAACACAATTGACGCTCCCAAGGCAGTCATGGCCCAAGTGAAAATCGTGGCTAAAAGTGCCGCTTTGATGGGCGAAATCGATGAAAAATAAGCAACAAGTGTATCGAACATAATTTATTTTTTTACAAAAAGATTGGTAGCCATTTTTTCGGACAAACGCATCGAAATTCCGTTGACGACTACTTCCATCGATTGATCAAAATCTTCTTTGTCGATGATTGAAATCAACGCTCCGATGCCGATTTTATTTTTATCTAGATATTGAAGAAACGCAGATGAACTGTCGTCCACGCCCACCAATTCTACTTCGGTATTCAATGGAATTTCGGTCAGTTTTACTTTTTCGGAATTGGGCAATTGTCCGACGGCGTTTGGAATCGGATCGCCGTGAGGGTCGTTTTGCGGAAAACCCAAATAATGTTCCAATTTGTCAATCAAAACATTCGATTGGATATGCTCTAATTCTTCCGCCATTTCGTGCACTTCGTCCCAAGCAAAACCAAGTTTTTCTACCAAAAAAACTTCCCACAACCGATGCCGACGCACCACCATTTTGGCAGCAAGCAAACCAGAAGACGTCAGTTTTACACCTTGGTATTTTTTGTATTCAATCCATTCTTTGTCCGACAACTTTTTCAACATGTCCGAAACCGACGACGCTTTACTGTTGATAAGTTGCGCAATGGCGTTCGTAGAAACACCCTCGGGTTGATTTTCAGACAAATGAAAAATAGTTTTTAAATAATTTTCTTCGGCAATGGTCATAGATTGAATGTTTTACTGCAAATATAAATAAATTTTTATACAACCAAACAAATAAATTTAGACTTATCTAAAAAAATATTTCTGATAGAACGATAAGAAAAGTTTATTAAAAATTGAACAGATGAGTTTTCAAAAGGAATTATATTTGCATGAATTTAAAAAAACAAGACTATGTATCCAGAAGAATTAGTAAAACCTATGAGAGCAGAGCTTTCGGAAGCAGGTTTTTCAGAACTACATACAGCCGAAGCAGTGGCTGAAGCATTGAAAAAAGAAGGCACAACGATGGTAGTTGTGAATTCTGTTTGCGGTTGTGCGGCAAGAAACGCACGTCCGGGTGCAAAAATGAGTTTGATGAACGACAAAAAACCTTCGCAATTAGTGACTGTTTTTGCAGGAGTTGACAGAGACGCAGTGCAAGCAGCTCGCGAGCAAATGTTTCCTTATCCGCCTTCTTCGCCATCGATTGCTTTGTTTAAAGACGGCGAATTGGTGCACATGCTAGAGCGTCATCACATTGAAGGCCGTCCGGCGGAAATGATTGCCGAAAACTTAAAAGATGCTTTTAACGAATATTGTTAAGCAATTTTGATTTTAAAAAAACAGACCGTTTTTCTTTTTGAAAAGCGGTTTTTTTGTGCAAAAAAGCGAATTGAATTTTGATTTAAAAACCAAATCTTGTTTTTCAGCACGATTTCATAGCCCCGATTGTAATGGAAAGCCTTTTGAAAGGAAAGCCTATTTTTTTCTTGGAATTTTGTAGCGACCGCAGGAAGCTCACAAAATTCCTTAGAAAAAAAGGCTTTGCTGAAAAAGCTTGGAATGGAAAGCGGGAGAAAGCTCCTGAAAAAACCCAACTTAATGAAGTCGGATTTTTTTGTTGAAACCTATTTTATTTCTTTAGCAAATCTCTAATTTCTGCCAAAAGTTCTTCTTGTGTTGGGCCTTTGGGTGGCGCTGGTGGTGCGGGCATTTCTTTTTTCCTTTGCGATTTTTCGTAGGCTTTTAAAACCATAAAAATGCAAAATCCGATGATTACAAAATCAAAAGTGGTTTGAATGAAAGCACCATAATTGATTGCAACTTCGGCCACTTCTGGTGCGGTTTCCGTGGCTGGAATGCCGTCTTGAATCACTAATTTCAGATTTTTGAAATCTACTTTTCCAAGTAGTAAACCAATCGGTGGCATCAAAACATCGTTGGTAAACGAAGTTACAATTTTTCCAAACGCTCCTCCAACAATCACGGCCGTGGCAAGGTTTACGATATCGCCTTTCATCAAAAAGGCTTTAAATTCTTTTACAATACTCATAGTTGTTTGATTTTATGTTTGTTTTGTAAAATTATCTTTTTTTTAACAATATCAAAATGAACCAGATAAATTATGTGAAAAAACACTTCTCGAAACGAATGAATAGATGGTTTTTTTGAATTTTTCTCAGAAAAAAAACGCCTCAGATTATTCCCTAAAAAACACTCTCTTAACGCGTTGAGAAATGGTTGAAATAATTTCGTAGGGAATTGTGTTAAGTAGTTCAGCCATTTTTTGCACTGTTGGGTCGGCACCAAATATCGTGACTGGACCACTTTCTTGACAAACGATTTCCGAAACATCGACCATCAACATGTCCATGCAAACACTGCCAAGAATGGGCGCACGCTGGTTATTGATTACTACATAACCTATTCCGTTGCCCCAACTTCTTCGAATACCATCGGCATAACCAATAGGAATCGTGGCTACTTTGGTTGTTTTTTCAGCAATAAATCTCTGTCCGTAGCCTACGCTTTCGCCCGCTTCGATGGTGCGAATTTGCGAAATGACCGATTTTAAAGTCCCCACTTGATTCAAAAAGGGTTGCTCTGCAGGATCGTTCGAAATGCCGTACAATCCGATGCCTAAACGAACCATGTCAAACTGCGCATCGGGAAAATTCGAAATGCCCGAAGTGTTCAAAATATGTTTGATGGTTTTATAATTCAATGCTGATTCAAGAGTTTCCGTCAAGGATTTGAACAAATCAATTTGTTTCTGAGCAAAGGTTTTGTTCAAGCTATCGGAAGTTGCCAAATGCGATAAAATGCTGCGGACTTCCACCAAATCTTGGCTTCTTAATGTCTCAATCAACACTGGCATATCTTCTGGATTGAAGCCCAAACGATGCATTCCGGTGTCTAATTTGATGTGGATGGGATAGTTTTTTACTTTTTTTTCTTTGGCAATTTTCAAGAACAAATTCAACCCTTTCATGCAATAAATTTCGGGTTCCAACCCATATTGAATGATGGCTTCAAAACTCGTGGCCTCTGGATTCAAAACCAAAATTGGGGTGTCTATTTTGTTTTTTCGCAAAGAAATCCCTTCATCGGTAAAAGCAACTCCTAAATAATCTACTTTTTGATACGCCAAAAGTTTCGCAATTTCTACTCCTCCACTGCCATAGCCAAACGCTTTGACCATCGCCATCATGAGGGTTTGTTTTTTCAATTTGGCTTTGAAATAGTTGAGATTGTGCGAAATAGCATTCAAATTGATTTCCAAAACTGTTTCGTGGGTGCGTTCTTCCAAAAGCGACACCACTTTTTCAAATGCAAACGAACGTGCGCCTTTTACAAGGATGGTTTCATTCGAAAAATCGATGGTGTGAAAGGCCGATATCAAATCGTCGGTGGTTAGAAAAGTTTGGGCATTCACGAATTTTTTATGAAACTGACTGATTTCTTTGCCCACACAAATCACCCGATTGATTTTACTTGCAATGAGCAATTGCGACAAACGTGCATACAAAACCTCGTTCGACAATCCGCTTTGATGGATGTCGGAAATAATGATGGTTTTTTTGTTGTGTTGTTTTTGATTTTCAAGAAAGTCCAAAGCTATTTTTAATGATTGAAAATCAGCACTATAACTGTCGTCAATCACAGAAGTGTTTTGAATGCCTTTTTTGAGTTGCAAGCGCATTTGGATCGGATACAAAAGTGGCATTCGCTCTTTGATCGTTTTCCATTTATATTTTAAATAGACCATCATCGCAACACAATGCATGGCGTTTTCTAACGAAGCATCGTCAATAAAAGGAAAAATAAGTTTGTGTTGCTTTTTGCGGTAGTCCAAAGTCACGAGACAATGTTGCGCTTCGGGTTGAAAACGAACGTAAATATCTGCGTCGGATTCGGTAGCGCTCCAGCTAAAAGTGGGGATAAACGGCGAAATAAAACTATCGATGGTTTTGTTTTTTCGATAAATCAAAATATCCACATGATCGAAAAGCAAAAGTTTTTCTTTGATTTTCTGACCAATGTTTTCAAAACCTTCATCGTGAGCAGAACCAATAGTGGTCAAGATTCCGATGGTGGGTTGAATAATTTTTGCCAAATGCTCCATTTCGTTCACGGTAGAAATGCCCGCTTCAAAAATGCCAAATTCATGAAAATCATTGATGCCCAAAACCGAAAGCGGCACGCCGACTTGCGAATTGTAACTTTTCGGACTTCGAATGATATTTAAATCTGGACTGAGCAAAAAGTTGAGCCATTCTTTCACAATGGTTTTTCCATTACTTCCAGTAATTCCGACCACAGGAAACGAGAATTCTTTTCTGTAGAAAGCAGCAAATTCTTGCAAAGCTTTGAGCGTATCAGGAACGAGAATCCACGAAACTGCTGCATTCGGATTTTCGGGCATTTCTGAAACCACACACACTTTCACACCTTGCGCAACTACCTCTGAAAGAAACTGATGCGCATCATAATGAATGCCTTTGAGCGCAAAAAAAATAGTGTTATGATTGTTGAGCAAAGAACGACTGTCGATAGAAACTTGCTCAATGACACCCTCCGACAAATTACCAATGATTTTTGCCTTTATAAAAACGTCGTATATTTTCTGAACAGGAAGCGGCATAAATCTGTTTTAAATTTTGTCTTTCTGTTTTTCTTGGGAGCGCATCGCATTGAAATAAGCTCCACGACTTAAGGGTTCATATTCTTCTGTTTCGCCCAATAAAACTAATTTTTCGTTGTCGTTTTTTCTGAAACTATAATGAGCCAAATTGCCTGTTCGGGTGCAAACCGCATGCACTTTGGTTACATATTCTGCGGTGGCCATCAAGGCGGGCATCGGCCCGAAGGGATTGCCTTTAAAATCCATGTCCAATCCTGCCACGATCACACGAATGCCAGCGTTGGCCAAATCATTGCAAATCGTTACAATTTCATCGTCAAAAAACTGTGCTTCGTCAATGCCAACCACATCGCAGCCTTGTGCCAAAATTCGGATGTTGGCAGCGGCAGGCACGGGTGTGGATCGGATTTCGTTCGCATCGTGCGAAACAACTTTCTCGTCATGATAACGATTATCGACCGTTGGTTTGAAAATTTCTACTTTCTGTTTGGCAAACTGAGCCCTTTTCAATCGGCGGATTAATTCTTCGGTTTTGCCAGAAAACATCGATCCGCAAATAACTTCGATCCAGCCAAATTGTTCTTTATGATTTACCGTATTTTCAAGAAACATAGCATTTGTTCTGTTTGTAATGACGCCTATCAATCGTCATTTGTTGTGTATAACTTTGTGAATTTTACTAACTATTTTGACCCGTACTAAAGGATATAATTGTATTTTTAGCACTTTAAAAAATCAAAACAATCCGTTGAAATTTTATAATTTTGTTCAAAACAAATTTATCAAAAATCAATCGCTTTATCCTAAAGAAGTAGAAAAGTTATGAAGAAAAAGTTAGAAGCAGAATTGCTCAGCATTGCACACCGCATTTTAAAACTCACTGGAAGAGACGATTTGGCAAAGTTGCATCAAGAAGCCCAAAAGTTGACTGAGGCTTTGGCTATTTTGCGTTTTTATGAAGCCCATCTTCAAACCGTTTCCTCGGAAATTGCTCCCGAAAAATTGGCTGCTGAATTAGCAACTTTTTTGGCGAATGAGCCTCAAATAAGCATTTCAGCTCAAGTTGCCGAAATAGAAAGCACCAACGTAAATCCTGTTGTTGAAGCGGAAATAGTTGTTGCAACCACAGAAAAAACGCCCACAACTCCCGAAGAAATTCATGCACCAGTTGCGGAAATTATTCCAGTGGCGGCGCCCGTTGCAAAACAAATATCTCTGGAAGATTTTTTGACTTCAGATTATAAAGAACCTGAATTTGTGAAGCTCGAAAAAATAGACATCGCGGTGCAACAAGCTGCGGAGGTTGTTTTTGAAAAAGCTCCCGAACCCACGGTTCATGAAGAAAGTCAAACGATACTGACAGAGGAAATTCATGAAACGACGGAAGAGGTTCATGAAATTGTAGAAGAAATTCATGAGGCAACTCCAGAAGAAATTCAAGAAGCAACCTCAGAAGAAATTGTAGCCGAGGCGGAACCCATCATTGAAAAACCAATCTTAGAAGCAACCTCAACTCCGGATGCAGTTGTGGCAGAAACTCCAAAACCTATTGTAGAAACTCCAAAAACAGCAGAATTATTTTCGGACGCTCCGCTTGGAAATGTAGTTTTGAAATCTGAATATGTGCAATCTACCTTAAAAACAGAAAGCAAAACACTTTCGTTAAATGATCGATTGACGCGTGGCATCAACATCGGATTGAACGATAGAATTGCTTTTGTAAAACATCTTTTTGACAGTAATAACGAAGATTATAACCGAGTGATTTCGCAATTGAACACATTCAATGCGCACGAAGAAGCACTTTCGTTTATTGAAAATATGGTAAAACCAGACCATAATCATTGGGAAGGCAAAGAAGATTATGAATTGAGATTCATGAACATCATCGAAAAGAAATTTTTGTAAAACATCATTCCTATTTTAAAAACCTTTCATTGAATTTATTAAACTTGATGAAAGGTTTTTTTATAAAAAATAAACCGTTGGAAGTACATTTTCATTTCAATATTACCAAAGCCTTTTTACCACGAATGCTCGAATTTTAAAATACGCAAACACAAAAATTTGTTCATCTTGGATGAAAATTCGAATTCAATCGAATCATCAGTCCTTTAGAATTAGTGTATTAGTGGTACATGATGTCAATATTCAATAACAACCATCGGACTAAAAATATGTAAACTATGTCAAAATTATACCTTGTTCCAACACCTATCGGCAATCTTGACGACATGACGTTTCGCGCCATTAAAATCTTGAAAGAAGTCGATTGTATTTTGGCAGAAGACACCCGCAACAGCGGAAAATTATTGAAACATTTTGAAATTCAAACCCCGATGCAAAGTCATCACATGCACAACGAACACAAAACAGTGGAAACGCTTGTGCGAAGAATGAAAGAAGGCGAAACGATGGCTTTGATTTCCGATGCAGGAACGCCAGCTATTTCCGACCCTGGATTTTTGCTTTCTCGGGCTTGCATTGCCCATCAAATTCCGATTGAATGCTTGCCAGGATCTACGGCTTTTGTGCCTGCTTTGGTCAATTCGGGTTTGCCAAGCGATGCGTTTGTGTTTGAAGGGTTTTTACCAGAAAAAAAAGGACGTCAAACCAAATTACTGGCTTTGGCAGAGGAAACGCGCACCATTATTTTGTATGTTTCGCCACACAAACTAGCAAAAACCTTGGCGGAATGTTTGACGTATTTTGGCAACGAAAGACCCGCAAGTGTGTCGAGAGAACTTTCGAAATTACATGAAGAAACCGTTCGAGGCACTTTTCAAGAATTACTGCAACATTTTGAAGCCAAGCCTCCGAAAGGCGAAATTGTGATGGTGGTGGGCGGAAAACCAAAAAACTAAGCAAATGTCACGAAAAATGATGGTTTTGAGTATGATATATTTAACGCTTTTGAGTTGCGACAAGCAAAAAAAACCGCTGAAGATTGGGCACCGAGGTGCGATGGGCTATGAAACTGAAAACACGCTTGCATCTGTTCAAAAAGCCCTCGATTTGGGAGTTGACATGATTGAAATCGATGTTTTTGTGATTGCGAGTGGCGAAGTGGTGGTTTTTCATGACGAAACCCTCGAAAGATTAAGTACTGTATCAGATTCCATTGAAGATCTCAATTGGAAAGCACTGCAAAACATCCGCTTGACGGGCAACCATCGAATTCCGTTGCTGACCGAAGTTTTGGATTTGATTGATAAAAAAGTGCCCATCAACATCGAATTAAAAGGAAAAAACACCGCCAAACCCGTTTTTGAAATCATGGAAATGTATCAAAAGGAAAAGGCTTGGAAAAAGAAAGATTTTTTCATTTCTAGTTTTTTGTGGGATGAATTATCCGAGATGCGAAATCTTGATGAAGAAATAGGAATTGGCGTTTTGACCGAAGAAAATCCTTTGGAAGCGATGCCATTTGCTACAACCATCAAAGCGCAAGGCATCAATCCGTGGTGGAAAACCCTTACTAAAGAAAATTGCCAACAATTGCACGAAGCAGGTTTTGAAATTTATACTTACACCGTCAACGAACCTGCGGATATTCAAACGGTGGTTGGATTTGAAGTAGATGGAATTTTTACAAATTTTCCAGATAGGATGCAATGATTTGTAAAGTTGCAAGATCGAAACTATTGAAAAAGTGCGTATTTTAAATATTGACCGCCACAATTCAAAATACTTTTGGTGTTTGGTTTTTTGAAAAAAAAACTTTTAGTTTTAACCTAAAGACTAATTTTGCATAAGGTTTAGTTGGCAAAATTTAAAACGACGTTCGCTATGATGCCTTTTATATAAGCGAGGGATTAAAAGCTTTCAGTCTTCGAAGCGCAGTTTACTTCGGCAAGCCAGTTGATTGTTTAGAGCTTTTCTATTTCTTGTTTTGTAAGCCCCGTTGCTTCCATAATGGTTTCAACT
>JBEILV010000060.1:0-14983 GCA_040379105.1 Flavobacterium sp. | reverse complement strand
ATAATGGTCTTCTAATTGTTGACCTTTTGCAGAAGAATGTCCTAATAAAGTTCTGCCTGTCAATAAAATATCAGGTCTAGAATTGGCCAAAGCCTTGTCAACCAAGAAATATTCTTGTTCCCAACCTAAAGTGGGAGTTACTTTTTTAACGTTTTTATCAAAATATTTAGCCACATCCGTTGCTGCTTCATCAATTGCGTGCAGCGCTCTTAAAAGTGGAGTTTTAAAATCTAGTGCTTCGCCTGTATAAGAAACAAAAACGGTTGGAATGCACAGTGTTGTGCCATAAATAAAGGCTGGCGATGTCGGATCCCAAGCAGTGTAACCACGTGCTTCGAAAGTATTTCTGATCCCGCCATTTGGAAAACTTGACGCATCTGGCTCTTGTTGCACTAATTGTCCGCCACCAAATTTTTCAATAGGATCGCTGCCATCAAAAGAAGTTTCGAAAAAAGCATCGTGCTTTTCGGCAGTGGCGCCTGTCAAGGGTTGAAACCAGTGTGTGTAATGTGTAACACCTTTGCTTAAAGCCCATTCTTTCATTCCAATGGCAATGTAATCGGCAATTTTTCTGTCGATTTTAGTTCCGTGTTGCATTGCATTTTTTACTGCCGAAAAAGCATCGGAAGTAAGAAATTGACGCATCGATTTTTCATTAAAAACGTTTTGACCAAAAATTTCAGATTTTTTTCCTAATTCTTCTACCTTCACTGGTTTTCTACCAGCAGTTTCTTGTAATGCTCTAAAGCGAAAAGTTGACATAAAAATTAAATTTTATTGTTAGACCCTATTAAATTCGGATGCAAATGTAGAAATATATTATCAATAATCACAATTAAGTATGTTTTTTGAGGGGTATATTTTAATTTTTATAAAAATATGAAGTGTTTTTGTGGCATTTAATGAATTGTAGATTTAATGTTTTACCCTCAAATGTTTTCGAAAATATGAAGTATGCTGTTTAGCTTTAGCTGCGCTTGACAATTTTTGCGGGTGTGCAAAAAAAATCGTTGATGTAGGAAGTAGGAAAGATCATCGGTATCAAATGTATTTTTGAACATACTTCGAAAGGTAAAAACCTAGCTTCCCATTAAATTGAATTCTCTTAAGTGCGAATGATAAGGTTAATTTTCTCTACAGGCAATATCAATTCATCACATTTATGTGAGAAAAAACGGACGTGGTTTCATTTTTAAAACCTTATCGTTCAATAGCAACATAGTGGAAAATCGCCTTAAAAAAAGGTGGGCCGATGGCTTAAAATAAAAAAACTGCAAACATTTAAATGGTTGCAGTTTTAAAATTTTATCAAAAAGTAAGATATTTTAGTTGTTCAGCATCACGGGCATTACCAACATGAGTACTTTTTCTCCTTCCGAAAGTCCATCAACAGGGGTTAAAATGCCTGCACGATTTGGTAAAGACATTTCTAACATAATTTCATCTGATTGTAAGTTGCCCAACATTTCACTCAAAAAGCGCGAATTGAATCCAATTTGCATGTCCTCGCCTTGATAATCGCAAGTCAAACGCTCGTCAGCTTTGTTTGAATAATCGATGTCTTCTGCTGAAACATTTAATTCTGTCCCTGCAATTTTCAATCGGATTTGATGCGTCGTTTTATTAGAGAAAATGGCCACACGTCTTACTGAACTTTGAAATAAGTTTCTATTGATCAATAACTTATTTGGATTGTCTTTTGGAATGACGGCTTCATAATTGGGATATTTGCCATCAATCAATCTACAAATTAAACTGTAGTTGTCGAATTTGAAAACGGCGTTGTTTTTATTGTAAGAAATTGAAACTTCTTCATCAGAAGCACCTAAAATACCTTTTAAAATAGTCAAAGGTTTTTTGGGCATGATGAACTCGGTATTTTCGTCTGCTTTCACATCAGCACGAGAATATTTCACAAGTTTGTGCGCATCTGTGGCAACAAAGATGAGTCCATCGGTGGTAAATTGAAAAAACACACCTGACATCACGGGACGCAAATCATCGTTCCCAGCAGCAAAAAGCGTTTTGTTGATAGCAGATGCCAACACTTCCGCAGGAACCGCTGTTGTAGAGGGATCTTCAAGCACAACTGCATTGGGGTATTCGTCTCCATCAAAATAAGCAATGCTGTACTTTCCGGAATTTGAACTGATTTCGATAGTCGTGCTTTCTTCCTGCACTGTGAATGTGAGAGGTTGCTCAGGAAATGATTTCAAAATGTCGAGCAATAATTTTGCGGGCACCGCAATACGTCCTTTACTTTGACTGTCGATAGATAATTTTGCCGACATCGTCGTTTCTAAATCCGAGGATGAAACTACTAATTCATTTTCGTCTAATTCAAAAAGAAAATTATCTAAAATAGGGAGTGCATTGTTCGAATTGATCACACTTCCCAAAACCTGAAGTTGTTTTAATAAATAAGTACTTGAAACGATGAAATTCATTGTATTTGATTTTTCTTAAATTGATTGTACAAATATAAATTTATAAGTTGTAATTCTGTATTTTTTTATACTTTAAACGCTATATATTTTTTTTCTGATAAAAATAAATAGAACACCAAACAAAACAATCACTAAAATTGGAAGTCCCACCGTGATGATTTGAATTTGCGTATAGCGTTCGTAAACCTCGTCTTTATTGAGCAAGGGCAGATTTACTTCTTTGGTTCTGATGTCAATCAAGCCGTTGTCGTCGAGCAAATAATTGATGGCGTTCAGTAAAAATTCTTTGTTTGAATAATAGGATTCAGTCCATTTATCGTAGCCTAATTCCATCGGACGTCCATTTTCATCTAATTGATTTTTAATGACATCGCCATCTGAAACAACAATCATTTTATTTGCACTGCTTTCAGCAATAGGTTTTTCTATCGAAAATGGCATCACTCTGTTTTTGAAAACAGAAGTAAAATTTCCCTCGAGCAAAACGGCGACTGGAAAATTGCCTGTGCCTGTAAATTCGCTTTTTTCAGGGCGATCGTTGATCATTTTTAAGTTGATCTCGGTAGGCGTTCCCACTTCTCTTGAATAAGGCGAACTTTGCAAAAGCACCGTTTTTTTGATGCTGTTTTTCAATGTGTCAATTTTGTTTGCAAATTCAAATTTGATTCCGTCCATGTTGGTCACAATCGGATGTTTGCTTTCTGGATAAACCATCGGCGAATACAACCACGGGAATTGCGCATATTGCGTGTCTGAACCCTGCTCGCCAATGGCGATAGAAATTGGAGTCGCCATCACGTCTTTGATTAAAGTTGGGTTGATGCGCACCCCATATTTGAAAAACAAATCGTTCAAATTCAAATCGTTAGGGAATGCCAAGGTGCTGCCCGTTGGATTGTATAAACTATCCATTTCAATATGTACAGATTCTACCAACCATAGCATTTTACCGCCTTGCATGATGTATTGGTCTAAAACCAATTTTTCAGCATCTGTAAAAGGTGCTTTCGGTTTTGCCATCAATGCAATGTCGTATTCAGTAAGTTTCTTGAGTGTGTTAACAGGATTTTGAGCCACACTGTCTAAAGTAAATGGCGCAATAAAATAGTTTTCTCTTAAATCTAAAAGCAAACTCCCAATGTTGGCATCAGCCATTTGATCGTTGCCTTTCAAAACGGCAATTTTTTTGGTTTTAGGAACAGTTACTGTTAAAATTGCTTTCGCCAAAACGTATTCTAAATGTTGGACCGAACTGATCACTTTTTCTTCAACAGTGGCACCCAAACGATTTTTTAACAACGGAATCTTTGTGCTCAAATCGTTTGAATAGGCATAAGCCCATGGAAAAAGCATTTCTTGCGTTTGTTTGCCTCGATCTTCCACCGTGATGTTGATGGGAGTCATGCCTTTTTCATAGAAAGCCGCAATAATTGCATCAGGATTTTCGGCATCTGCCAATGGATCAATGAATTGAAAATTGATATTTTCATTTTGAGATGAAAACTCTTCCAGCAATTGTCGAGTTTCATCTTGCAGTTTTTTGATGGATCCTGGAAATTTTCCGTCCAAGAAAATATCAATAAAAACGGGCGATTCCACTTGTTTTAATATTCCTTCCGTAGTTTCGGAAAGCGTGTATCGTTTGTCTTGTGTCAAATCGAATCTTAGATAGTAAGATTGATTTACAAAATTCAACAAGATTAATATTCCGAGGATAAAAATGAGTTTTAGAATTGGTTTTTTGGCGATTTTCATATACTTTTTAGTTTATTAAGTTGGAAAACAGTTGCAGATAAAAAGAAGAAATAAACACTTAAAAAATAAATCAAATCGCGCGTATCGATCACACCTTTGCTCATACTTTTAAAATGAGTTTGCATGCTGAGTTGTGTTAAAAATGTTTCGTTTTCACTCATTAAACTCGAAAGTCCTTCTAAACCATAAAACATAAAGAAACAAAGCATGACTGCGGAAATAAATGCAACAATTTGATTTTCAGATAGAGTAGAGCAGAAAATTCCGATGGCGGTATAAGCAGCAATCAAAAACAGTAAGCCAAAATAAGAGCCAAGAATGCTGCCCATATCTATTTTATCTTGTAAAAGAGTCAAGCCTGATAACGTGTTGACATAGAGAAAAGTAGGAATAACGGCAATGATAATGAGAATCATAGCTCCCAAAAATTTGCCTTGAGCGATTTGCCAAATCGAGATAGGTTTGGTGAGTAACAATTCAATGGTGCCTTGTTTTTTTTCATCAGAGAAGCTGCGCATGGTCACTGCTGGAATCAAAAACAACAAAACCCAAGGTGCGAGTGAGAAAAAAGGTGATAAATCGGCATAACCGCTGTTCAGAATATTGAAATCGCCTTCAAAAACCCAAAGAAAAAGACCATTGAGTAATAAAAAGACCAAGATGACCAAATAGCCAACAGCCGAACCAAAAAAGGATTTAATTTCACGAAGCAAAATCGCTTTCATACATGTATTTATTAAGGTATTTTTTCTATTTCTGTGAAACTCCAAGCTTCGGGTTTTGCATTGAATAATGTTTTGGTATAAGTCCAAACTTCTCCAAAAAATGCTGAATTTCTATATGCTTCCAAAGCAGCTTCATTTTCCCAAAAACTGTACGTAAAAAACTGCGATTTATTGTCTTTGTCTTGATATAAAGCTAAAAAATGATTGCCTGGCGTGGATCTAATTTTTGATTTTACCCCTTCAAAATGAGACAAAAACGCCTCTACTTTTTCGGGATGAAAACTCATTTTTACGATGCGAATCAACATATTTTAATTGAATTTAATATTTATTTGGTCACTAATTTCGAGTCCTAACAGGCTATTTGCACTTCCGACAGTGTTTGGATTGCTTCTAAAAATAGCAATCTCAAGAAAACCAGCTTCGTTGAAAATTGCCAATTCTTTGCCTTCATAACTTTTTAATGTTTCTTGATCATTGGTCATGATTTCAGAATATTTTTTCAAGATTCTTTTAATGATAAAAGGTTTTTTTTCTATAACAAAACTTCGTCCCGCTCTTACATTTTCAAATAAGGATTTGGTGATGTTTGTAACGGCATTACCGAAATGATCGATATAAATGACAATGCCTGTCAATAAATTTTGGTCTTCTGCGTATTTCGCAGGCATAAAAAGAACTTCTTTTAAATGATTTAAAGGTTTTCCAACCAAACTCAAAACTCCACCTCGTGCTAAGTGAATCGATGTTGTGATCAATGCATCAACATCTGAAAATTCAGCTGCGTTGTCGTTGTGAAGATTGATTTCTACCATTCGTTCGGGCACCACTTTTTGTGCCAACATGTTCATAAATCCATTGTCGGATCCCACAAAGTAATGGCCGTCTAAAAGCAGCGCAACATGCTTATTTTCAACATTTTTTTCAGTATCGATACCAATAAAATGCACGGTTCCTTTTGGGAAATGATGGTAAGATGCCTGCAAAACATAATAACCTTGTACAATATTGAACGGATCAATGTGATGAGAAATATCAACGATGATGGCCTCAGGAAATTTACCCAATATTTTGCCCTTCAAAACACCCACAAAATGGTCTTTGAGTCCTAAATCGGTGGTTAAAGTGATAATGGCCATAAAATTGTTGAAAAATAAACCTGCGAGGCAAAGGTTTTTTAATTAAATTTGAGTGCAAATCTAAGCATTAAAAAATAATAATATAAATCTAAAAACGACAGCTTTTGAACGAAAGAACCATTGAACTCGTAAATATTGCTCCCAAAGAGTTTTGGGGTGCGCAGGACCGACATTTAGAGACCATCAAAAAATACTATCCCAAACTAAAAATTGTAGCACGAGGGACGCTTTTGAAAGTATTTGGCGACAAAGAGCAATTAGATGAATTTGAAAATCGCTTCAATCGATTGATGGTTCATTTTATGCGATACAACAAAATTGATGACAATGTTATTGATCGAGTGATTCAAAGCAATACGCAAGAAGAGCATCGCATGAACGATATTGATAAAATTTTAGTGCATGGCATTGGTGGAAAACTTATCAAAGCGCAATCGCCGAACCAACACAAAATGGTGGAAATGATTGCGAAAAATGATATGGTTTTTGCAGTAGGGCCAGCGGGAACAGGAAAAACTTATACAGGCGTGGCATTGGCTGTGAAAGCATTGAAAGAAAAACAAGTAAAACGGATCGTTTTGACACGACCTGCTGTTGAAGCCGGTGAAAATTTAGGTTTCCTACCCGGTGATATGAAAGAAAAACTAGATCCTTACATGCAACCTTTATACGATGCTTTGCGGGATATGTTGCCTCCGCAAACGCTAGAAGATTATATTCTAAAAGGAATCATTCAGATAGCTCCGCTTGCTTTTATGAGAGGACGAACCTTAGATCATGCTTTTGTTATTTTGGATGAAGCGCAAAACACCACGCATTCGCAGATGAAAATGTTCTTGACAAGAATGGGAAAAAGTGCAAAATTCGTCATCACAGGCGATCCTGGACAAGTTGATTTGCCTCGTCGTACCATTTCTGGATTGAAAGAAGCTTTGTTGATTTTGAAAGATGTGGAGGGAGTAGGGATTGTGTATTTGGATGACAAAGACATTGTGCGTCATAAATTAGTGAAGAAAATCATCGCAGCTTACAAAAGCATTGAAAACAACGACTAGCAAATTCACTTATATATTCTTGCTTTTTTAGCTATTTTAGTTCATAAAAAAACTACAACCCATGAAAGTTGTAGTTTTTTTATTTTGAATCAAATCACTTATTTTTTCATTGCATTAACTAAGAAGCAATTTTTACAAAATTCCTAAATCTATCATGCATGTGCGCATCATTTGATAAGTACGTTCGATGTTGTTGTCTAATCCAATCGAAAAACGAATCAAACCATCAGTCAATCCCATTTCGGCTTGTTCTTCTAACGGAATTTCAGACGAAGTGGAAGTGCCCGGCGTACTAAACAAAGTTTTATAGAAGCCCAAACTTACAGCCAAATAGCCCAAATTTCTTTCTTGCATCAACTCCATCAAAGCATTCGCACGATCCAAACTGCCTACGTCAATCGTCATCATGCCACCAAAACCATATTCTGGATTGATCATTTGCGCATAAATTTCATGACTCGGATGACTTTTCAATCCCGGATAAACGGTTTTGATGCCGTCTTTTTCGAATTTTTCTGCCAAATAAGCCGCGTTCATGCTGTGTTGTTTCATTCGAATGTGCAAGGTGCGCAGATTTTTCATCACACTTGCCGATCGCAAACTGTCCATTGTTGGGCCTAAAAGCATACTTGCTCCCGAATTGACGTTTTTCAAATCGTCAATAAAAGCTTGCGATGCACAAACCACACCGCCCACCGTATCGCTGCTTCCGTTGATGTATTTTGTCAAACTGTGAATCACGATGTCAGCCCCAAGTTTGATTGGCGAAACCGACAAAGGAGAAAAGGTATTGTCAACCACCAATTTCAGGTTGTATTTTTTAGCGAGTTGAGACAATTCGGCAATATTTGCTACTTCCAACAACGGATTGCTGACAGTTTCGCAATAAATCACTTTCGTTGTCGAATTGATGGCTGCTTCCACAACATCCAATTTTGTGATGTCAACAAAAGTGGTTTTGATGCCCATTCTTGGAACGAAATTTTTAAGAAAAGCATAAGTTCCGCCGTAAATGGTTCGGCTCGATACAATGTGGTCGCCGTTGCCACACAATTGCAAAAGGGTAGGAGTAATCGCACCCATGCCAGAAGCGGCAACATTAGCAGATTCCGTACCTTCCATGGCTGCCAAAGCTTTGTCTAAGTACAAATTACTCGGTGATGAATGACGAGAATATAAATAACAACCTTCCGCATTGCCCTCAAAGGTGTCGAACATTGTTTTCGCAGAAAGAAAAGTGTAAGTCGATGAGTCGGAAATGGAAGGATTGACGCCACCAAATTCGCCAAAATATTGTAAATCTTGAATTTTGTCCGCAGGATGAAAAAGTTCCATAGTATTGAATTTTATGAATGATGGAACAAATAAAAGAGATTGTAGAATAAAAGTCAATGGATGTTTAATTATTTAGTAAATTTTACTAAAAATAATGTAAAGTGTAATCGTATTTTCTATAATTTTGCAAATTAACTGATTAACTTAGAATTTATGTCAAAATTAGATACCCTTGATTTTCAATTGCTCAATCTTTTGCAAGAAAATGCCAAATATACCAACAAAGAATTGGCTTCAAAACTCAATTTGTCTGTAACGGCTGTTTTTGAACGCATCAAAAAATTAGAGCGCGAACACATCATCCATCATTACACTGCGATTCTGAATCGAGAAAAAATTAACAAAGGATTTGTGGTTTTTTGCCATGTCAAATTGATTCAACATACGAAAGAATACATCACACAGTTTGAACAAGAAGTGCAACAATTAGAAGAAGTTCTGGAAGTTTTTCACGTGAGTGGCGATTATGATTATTTGCTAAAAGTTTGTCTTGAAGATATGGAAAACTACCGCACCTTCATGGTCACAAAATTGACCGCTTTAAAGCATATCGGCAGCACCCAAAGTTCATTTATGATTGGTGAAGTAAAAAACACGACGGCTTATCCTTTATAAATTCGATGCAAATCCAACCATCAAAAGATGTTTCTTCCGTAAATCACAGAAAATGCCATCACGGTTAAAATAAATCATTGGTGCAGTAAAAAAAAATTATTGCACCATAATTTTCTCAGTAACCATTTGACCTTGGATGGTGCAATTTAAGAAGTAAAACCCTGATTTTAGGTTTGAAATTTGATAAACATTTCCGTCAAAGCTAGGGTTTTCAATGTTTTGAATAAGTTTACCTTCTAACGAATAGATTGTAATTTTTTCGACAATCTCAGTGCTTTGCACGAAAATCGAGCCCATGCTTGGATTTGGATAAATCGCAACATTTGGGGTTGAAAAATCATCAGCGCTTAGCGTGCAATTGTTCACATTCCACACTTCGCAAACCCATTCTGGAAAATCAACAAATGGATTTCTATTGCCTTGGTATTGATAAATAGCGTTGTTACGAGCTATTTCTTTTTCAGAAACAGGATCATTTAAATGCCATTGGTATAGAAGATTTAAAAAAGGCGTTGCAATGGCTTGATTGGAACTTCCGTTAAACATCGGAAACGAAGACCAATTCCCTACTAAATCTTCATATCGCGTGACGAAATAGAAATAAATTCTAGCAATGTCGCCTTTGAATTCATTAATAGGCTCAAAAACAGTGCCTGAAAAGCCCGCCACTGTGCTATTTCCCAATTTTGAACCATTTTGTGTAGGGTTTGTAATACCTGCTTGTGAAACCAAACTATTTCCGACGGTTCCAAATGGAAAATTGCTTCTAAATCCGTTCACACGGCCATCCGTTGGCAATAAATGGTGCGCATCGCCTCGCATCGGATTGTTTTGTGAAAAAACAGATTGTGGAATCACGTGCTCTTTGTTGTAACAATCGCCTTCGCCTGAGTAATTTCCACACGGATTGGCAAAGGGATCAAAATTATAAGGGTCTTCTCCTGCTGGATTTTCAGAATAAGGATCAAGAATGGTTCCATCATTTTCGTAGTAAATATCCAAATCAGCTACCACAAAAAAATTGTCAATTGCACTATATGTTTGATCATTATGGTCTTTAATGATGTTATATAAAGCTGTTTTTAGCTGAAAACCAGACAAATTTTCGGCTGGTTCGTAATAACCTTGCGGCGGTTGCGCTAAAATAAGCTGTGCGATGAAAAGTGAAAAAAGGGTGTAAATTTTATTCATTTTTTATTTATTTCGTTCGAGTAATGCCATGTAGAAACCGTCAAAACCTGTTTGTGACGCCAAAATTTTGTGGTCTTTTACGAAAGTGAAATTTTTCCCACTATCGGTTTGAAGAAACTTCTTAATTTGCTCTTCGTTTTCGGAAGGTAAAATAGAACAAGTTGCATACACCATTTTACCACCTATTTTGACCATTTTAGAATAATTTTCCAAAACTTCTGCCTGAATTTTTTTGATGTTATCGATAAATTCAGGTTGCAATTTCCATTTGCTGTCTGGATTTCTTTTCATCACGCCCAAACCACTGCAAGGTGCGTCAATCAACAAACGGTCGGCTTTATCGTGCAATTTTTTAATCACTTTTGTAGAATCAATGATGCGATATTCAATGTTGAAAGCGCCGTTTCTTTTCGCACGCAATTTCAATTGTTTGAGTTTACTTTCATATAAATCCATCGCAATCAACTGTCCTTTATTTTCCATCAATGATGCCAAATGCAAGGTTTTTCCGCCTGCACCTGCACAAGCATCAACCACTCTCATGCCGGGTTCGACTTCCAAGAAAGGCGCCACCAATTGCGAACTTGCATCTTGCACTTCAAACAATCCTTCTTTAAAAACATCTGTGATGAACACGTTGGCCCGTTCTTTCAATACCAAACCATCGTTTTGTTTGTCGAGATATTCTGTGTCGATGTCTAAATCCATCAATCGGGCTCTCAAAGCTTGTTTGTTGGTTTTGAGTGTGTTGGTACGAAGCACTACTTTGGCTTGTTCGTTTTGAGCAGCCAATTCGAGGTTCCACGTTTTTTCGCCTAATTCTTTGACTCCCAAATCATCCATCCAATCTGGAATCGATTCGCGGTATTTTCTAATTTTTGATAATTCATCAAAACGACCTTTGATTTTTCTTTGTGGAGTGCCTTCTAATTGACGCCAATCGGGAATCGGATAGCCACGCAAAACCGCCCAAACGGCAAAAATGCGCCATAAATCATCACGGTCAAAAGGTTCTTTTACTTCCGCAATTTCGGCATACAATCTTTTCCAACGAACCACTTCATAAATGGTTTCTGCCACAAATTTGCGGTCTTGACTGCCCCAACGTTTGTCCTTTTTCAAGGCTCTTGCCACCACTTTATCTGCATATTCGCCCATGTTGAAAATGGCATGCAACGAATCGATTGTCGTATAAACTAAATTTCTATGTAATCTCATTATAAATTTTAATCAGTAGGCAAAGGTACATTTTTTTGTTTCATTTCTTGCCACCATGTTGATTGGTTATAAGGCGATCGATTTCAACAGCATATTATTCAAAAAAAATAACTCCAACGATGCATAAAATATTCAAAAAAAGTGAAACAACCTCAAAAGTACGTTTTTGTTTGGAGCATAATGATTTACTTTTGTTTGCCGTTTTTTTTATTTCGTACAGCTTTTAATCAAAATGAAAAAAAATGATGCATCATCTATTGAATATCAAATGAAAATTAAATACTGGTTGATCGGCTTTATTTTATCAATTTCAATGTTGGCTTGTAAAGAAGCTATTGTACTTTTTGAAGAACCACAGCCGAAAGATTGTAAGGCTTTACAGGCTTTTCCAAATAAAATGTTGGGTACTTATGATCATCTGGATGAAACTTCGTAACTTGTTGTTTTCAAGAATATAATCATTAAAAAAATAGTGATTACTGACACTTTGAACATTAACGAAATTGATAAAAACGAAACCATCGTCAATGATTGTTTAATCAATTTGAAAACCAATCAAAAATATCAAATCAAGAGGATAAACGATTCGTTGTTTTCGAATTATGTTCTGATAGATACACTTTTCATCATCAATGAAGCACACGTTTTGACAAAGTTGAAAGGTCATTTTTTCTTAAACAAACGGATTAAAAACAGTGATTTTTGGGAAGTTGAAAAACTAACTTTTTCGAATGGAATATTGAATATCAATCGGATTGAAACAGTAGAGGAGCTCAATTTGCTTCAATCTATTGTTGAAACAAAAATAGACACGCTGCAACCATTCACTGCAAAACCTACCAAAAAACAATTCAAGGAATTTATCCAAAAGAATGGTTTTGTAAATGGTGCAACCTATCTAAGAAGAGAAGTTAGATAATTGCTGTTTATAAGTTTGTCGCCATAAAAAGAGAGACCGCAAACAAAGAATAAAATCAAAAACCCTCAATGAAAGTTTGAGGGTTTTGATTTTAATTAAACAAATTCGATTTAGATTTGAGGGCCCGCAGAAATCAAGTTTCTACCTTCCTCAGTATCGGTGTATTGTTCGAAATTTTTGATATATCTTGAAGATAAATCTTTCGCTTTGGTTTCCCATTCTTCTACATTTTTATAGGTAGTTCTTGGGTCTAAAATATCGCTGACTCCGTTCAATTTTGTTGGAATTGTCAAGTTTAAAAATGGAATGTGTTTGGTTTCTGCGCTGTCAATTTCACTGCTCAAAATGGCATCAATGATGGCTCTTGTGTCTTTTAGCGAAATTCTTTTTCCAGTACCGTTCCAACCCGTGTTGACCAAATAAGCTTTTGCATTGTGTTCTTTCATTTTTCCAATCAATGTTTTAGAATACATGGTGGGGTGCAAAGTTAAAAATGCTTCGCCGAAGGCTGGAGAAAAAGAGGGTTGTGGTTCGGTAATACCTCTTTCTGTTCCCGCTAATTTGGATGTGTATCCGCAAAGGAAATGGTATTGTGCTTGTTGGTCGTCTAAAATAGAAACCGGAGGCAACACCCCGAAAGCATCGGCGGAAAGATAAATAATTTTACTTGCGTGCCCCGCTTTTGAGGGCAGTACAATTTTGTTGATATGGTAAATAGGGTAGGAAACACGTGAGTTTTCAGTGATAGAATGATCGTAATAATCAATTTCGCCATATTCGTTCACAACTACATTTTCTAACAAAGCATCGCGCTTGATGGCTCTGAAAATATCGGGTTCATTGTCTTCAGACAAATCGATTACTTTTGCATAACAACCGCCCTCGTAGTTAAAAACTCCATTGTCGTCCCAACCATGTTCGTCATCGCCTATCAAATATCTTTTTGGATCGGCAGAAAGTGTGGTTTTTCCTGTGCCTGAAAGTCCGAAAAATACCGCTACATCTCCTGCTTCGCCCACATTGGCAGAGCAATGCATGGATGCCATTCCTTTTAATGGTAGATAATAATTCATCATGGCAAACATTCCTTTTTTCATTTCGCCACCATACCAAGTACCACCGATAATTTGTATTTTTTCAGTTAAATTGAACATGACAAAGTTTTCAGAATTCAATCCTTGTGCTTTCCATTCTGGATTGGTTGTTTTTGAACCATTCATGACCACAAAATCAGGTGTTCCGAAGTTTTCTAATTCAAAATGCGAAGGTCTAATGAACATATTGGTCACAAAATGGGCTTGCCACGCTACTTCCATTACAAAACGCACTTTCAAACGTGTGTCGGGATTGGTGCCACAAAATGCATCGACCACATACAATTTTTTAGAGGTTGAGAGTTGTTTCAAGACCAAGTCTTTCAAATCGTCATAAATTTCTTTCGTTGTGGGTCTGTTCACAGTACCATCCCAATGAATCGTATCTTTGGTCACATCGTCGAGCACAATATATCTATCTTTCGGCGAACGTCCTGTAAATATTCCTGTTTTTACTGCCACAGCTCCCGTGTCGGTCAACGCACCTTTTTCAAAACCTTTGCGCATCGTGGAAACTTCCGCTTTATACAATTCTTCGTAGCTTGGATTGTAGGAAACTTCATGATAGCCAGTAATTCCCAAATCGTGTAATTCCTGAATGATTCTAATGTTTTTCATAATGATATGATTTAAAAATGTCCTTGATTTAATTTGAAACAAAGCACGACATTTTGACTTTTTTTCTTAATGATAAATGTCATGTAGTGTTAAAAATCGTCGAAAACGATTTCGAAAACATTGCAAAAATTCAGTTTTACAATCTAGTTATATCGTTGATTTTCAATAAATAAAAATTGATTGAAAACAAAAAATCGCTTCAAGAATTACCTGAAACGATTTGATTTATGCTAAAAATTTTTTATTGACTAATAAAGTAGAAAACGATTTAGAAATGAAAAACAGCGCCCACATTTAATACAAACTGATTGTTGAGTTTATCAAAACCAACCACATCGTTGTCATAATGCGCTAATGGAACTGAAGCTTCTGAAAATAACCCGAAACCATCTGAAAAGAAATATCTGAAACCTAAATGAGCACCAAAATTTCTTGTTCCTAAATTCAAACCAGGATAAATATCGATGTGTTCATCTAAACCGAAAACACTTCCGATATTGGCGTTGATTCTGGCTTTTAAATCTGCTCTGTCCACAAATTCCGCCGAAACTCCATTGATGTCGGTGGTATTTAAAAGATATGAAGCTAAAAATCCGTATGAAATGTTTTCTGCCAAACCAAAATCGATTGAACTTGAAATTCCAGTACCATGATGTTGAAAGTTACCTCCGATTTGAAATTTGACATCGCCTTTACCATTAAAAGCTTGAGAGTAAGAAAATTGTGCGGTGCCGACCAAAACTAAAACGAGTAATATTTTTTTCATTTTTAAAATTTTTAATTTTTGCAAATATACATTGATGAGTAAAATCAAATTTATAAATAGACATGAAATATTTGCTTATTTACATGTTTATTTTTAATTAAATCTT
>JBEILV010000059.1:0-15246 GCA_040379105.1 Flavobacterium sp. | reverse complement strand
GTTTATGTGAGCGAAAATCAGCTGACATTAGCAGGATTTGAGAGTCCATTTGAAAGAAAATTGAATCCCAACAATCGTTGGATCAAATTATCCAAGGCATTGCCTTGGGATGATTTAGTAAGCATCTATCGCAAACATTTCCCTGAGAAAGAAACGGGTCGTCCAGATTTGAATCCACGATTAGTTTTAGGCGCTATTGTTATCAAACACATGTGCGATTTAGATGATAGAGAAACAGTTGATCAAATCAGCGAGAACATCTACATGCAGTATTTCTTAGGGTATTCCTCCTTTAGCGATGTTGCGCCCTTTGACCCATCTTTGTTTGTAGAGTTTAGAAAACGCCTTGGTTTAGAACAGATTAACACCATCAACGAAAGGATTTTACAAGTAAAATTAAAATTAGAAAAGCAAAATAAATCAGATTCAAAAGCAGACAAAGACCAAGAACCACCCACTCATGAAGGCTCAATGATTATTGATGCAACGGCATGCCCTCAAGACATTGCTTATCCCACAGATTTAGATTTACTAAACGATGCAAGAGAGAAAACAGAAGAACTAATGGACATTGCTTTCAAGGTTTCTACCTTGCCTGAAAAGCCGAGAAACTACAGAGAGGTTGCCCGTAAAGCCTATCTTAAAACAGCACAAAAAAGGCTAAAAACAAAAAAAGAAATACGTGCAGCTATTAGAAAGCAATTAGGTTTTGTTAGAAGAAACATAGCTTCGATTGATAAGATTTTAAACCATTGTGAAAACTTTCCTTTTGATAAAAAGCAATACAAATATTTACTAGTTGTGCAACAGTTGTATAATCAACAAATGATGATGTATGCAACAAAAACCCATAGCATTGAAGATAGAATAGTTAATATTCATCAACCCCATGTTAGACCTATTGTTAGAGGCAAAACAAATGCAAGAGTTGAATTTGGTGCGAAAATTAATGTATCGATTGTAAATGGATTTTCATTTTTAGATGATCATAGTTGGGACGCATTTAATGAAGGTACACGTTTACAAGCATCTGTTGAGAAATATAAACAACGTTTTGGATGTTATCCAAAAGAAATACTGGCAGATAAAATCTATTGTACTAGTGACAATAGAAAATATTTAAAAGGCTTAGGAATTGAACTCAAAGCAAAACCATTGGGAAGACCCCGCAAAGAGGCATTGTCAAATCAAGTAAGTCCTGGTGAACGCAACCCCATTGAAGGTAAGTTTGGTCAAGCAAAAACAGCTTATGGACTCGACAGAGTTAAGGCTAGATTGTCCAACACAAGCGAATCTTGGGTAGCAACAATTATACTGGTACTAAACTTAGTCAAATTGGCTGAGTTAGTTCAGTATTGCCTAAAATTTAGTAAATGGACTTTTACTTTTTTCTTGGATATAATTGATAAATATCTTTTTGAAATAGAATACCGAAATTTAAAGACATTTAGGGTCTGACTTTATCAGCAGACCCTAGCTAAATGCTTAATTTAGGTAGGTGTGTACAAAAGGACGATGCACTTTTTTTGAAACCAATCTTGTTAGAGTTGGAAACGCTGACAGTGTTGAAATAAAAAAGCAGAATAAGAAGAAAACTATAGAACCGTATAGGTTTTAGCCTTGAGATTGTAACAACCATTTAAAAATTATGCAATAATGGTTTAAAATCATTAAAATGGATGTGTGAACTTGTAAAAATGAAAATAAAAGTGAATATACAATTTGAGAGGTATATTTTGAATGAGAAGGGAGGAATTAGAAAGATGCTTGGAATAGATAGGTAGAGTTATTTTAAATACGTTATAAACCCCATCGACGCTGTGATCCATATTTATTTAATTGCTGTTTTTCAACGAATAACATCATTTGAAACAAACAGCTTCCAGAAAAGAGTTGTTTTCATTAGCATTAGAATTTAGTTGTATTTTAAATTATATTGAATGTGTAAATCGACGACTCAATTAAATAACAAAATGGAATGATTGTCTATTATACTCACAACTTTTGTTCTTGAAGGAGTTAAATTTTTTGGTGTGTTCTACAACGACATTTTAATACAAGGATGATGTTTTAACACGATACGACACTAGACATAAACGCTTACCACAGAGCAATTTCTTGTGTAAATTCAAACAAAAAGTATTTGGGTAATTTAAAACCAAACAGGAACTATTTTATGTAACTATCTATTCGTTCACAGGAGTTAAAGTTTATAAATAGACAATATATTATGGATGCTTTGAATTACACTCAGTTAAGTTAACTAAGCGTTTTCTAAAATATTTTCATATTTTTGAAACAAAAATGTCAAAATTTAAAGTTTTATTTTTAGTTCTCACAAATATTTCTTTCTCTCAAAATATTCAATTTAGCGATCCTGATGCACTTATATATTTAACCACCAAAATTTGTGTTGACTCGGACGGTAATGGCACTTTTGATTCTACTGCAGATTTTAATAATGATGATCAAATATCGTTGAGCGAAGCACAACAAGTAACTTCTTTATCGTTTGGTTCTACAGCAAGTCAAATCCAAAATATTGGCGGCTTTGAAAATTTTACAAATCTTGAAAAAATTAATATAACATCGCTTGGAGTCAGTCATTTAGATTTTAGCACATGGCCACTTTTACAATCAATTAAATTATCTTCTTCAATTAACAGTTTTGTTTTTAACAATCCCTTATTAACTGATTTTGAATTACAAAATATTGCATTCAGTATTCCTACATTTGATTTAACAAATTTACCAAACTTGGAAAGAGTAAGAATTCAAAGTAATTTTATGAATGATAATATCATTTTTGGCACCCATAATAACCTTGAGGATTTGTCAATTCTTTCTGGCACATATTCATCGTTGAATTTAACAGGCATGCCGTCCTTAAAAAATTTAATTATTACTGATTTTATTGGAACAAGTATTGATATATCAAATTGTACAGTGCTTGAAAAATTCATTTTTAATTATGATAGTAATTTAAGTGAAATCGTTGGAATTGGGGCGTTAAGTTTGTTAAAAGAAATAGATTTTTCTTTGGAATTTGGGGAAACGCAATCAAATCTAGATGTCTCATTTAATAGTCAATCACTATTTGACGTTGAAATTCGCGGGGCAAACTCTGTGTCTATAAGTAATAATATTACAAATATTCGAAACATTGATTTGTTTAATATTTTTAGTTCTGTGCTAATCAATAATTGTAATTTCGTTGACTATGCTGATCAAAATCAAATTTGGTTAATTGGCATACCAACTGATGATATTACTTTAACAAATATTGAAAATTTAAGAGTTTTGTTTTTTCAAGAATTAGCACCAATCGAGAATTTTGATTTATCAACTGTTGATTTTAAAAACATTACGATGGCTGATTGTACTATTACAGAGTTAAATTTAAAAAATGGTAAAAGTTTAGAAATATACAACGGGGGTTCAAGCAGCATAGATTTTATTTGTGTTGATGATGAGGAATTATCAATTGTCCAAAATTCATATTTAGGCTATGAATTTCCACCTGTAATCAACACTTATTGTTCTTTCGTTTTGGGTGGCGATTATCATGAAGTGCAAGGTAATATTTTAATAAATCCAGAAAACGAATGTGTAGTAAACAGCTTAGGTCCAATCTTTGACATACAATTTACAGTATCCGATGGAGAAAATACTAATGTTTTTTATCCAACAAATAGCAACAATTATTCTTATTCGATGCCTGAAGGAAATCATACACTTTCAGCACAGTTGCTGGGTAACGATTTGTGGACAGTAACACCTTCAACCCTGAGTTTGAGCTTTCCGAATGCAGTGAGTCCTTTTATACAAGATTATTGTATTTCATCTAATAGCACATTTAATGATGCTGAGATTGTTTTGATACCTTTGAATAGTGCACAACCAGGTTTTCAAGCAAATTATAAAATAATCTATAAAAACAAAGGAACCACGATACTTTCTGGGAATTTATCTTTTTCATTCGATGATAATTCATTGAATTTTTTAGAATCTTCGAATGAAATTCAAAACCAAGGAGACGGATTAGTTTCTTGGAGTTTTCTTGGTTTAATGCCATTTGAAACTCGAGAAATAGATGTAACAATGGCTTTAAATACGCCTACTAATCCAGACTTTCCATTAAATAGTGATGATATACTTGAATATAATGTTTCAATTTCTCCACAAACTATCGATAATTTTCCAGAAAATAATCAATTTACGTTAAATCAAGTTTTAGTAAATTCTTATGACCCAAATGACATAACATGTTTACAAGGTTATACAGTTACCTCACAACAAATTGGTAAATATATTCATTATCTCATCCGCTTTGAAAATAATGGCACCTCAAATGCAGTTAATGTAGTTGTTAAAGATGTTATTGATGATTCAAAATTTGATATTAATTCTTTAGTTCCAATAAGTTCCAGTCACAACTTTTATACAAGAATTGTAAATAACAATGAAGTCGAATTTATTTTTGAAAGCATCCAATTACCATTTAATGATGATGACAATGATGGTTTTATTTTGTTTAAAATCAAAACTTTACCAACATTAAACTTAGGTGATAGTTTTCAAAATCAAGCTGAAATTTATTTCGATTATAATTTTCCAATCATAACAAACATCGAGACAACAACTATCAATGATGATGCGTTGTCTATAACTGAATTTAATAAAATTAAAATTTCATTTTCACCAAACCCTTCATCAGATAAATTGTTGATAAAGAGTAGTTCTGACATAAATAAAATTCTAATATTCGATTTCAATGGTCGTTTGCTAACAACAAACTACTTGAAATCCCTTAGTAACGAATTTGAAATTGATGTAAATGGTCTAACTAATGGTATTTATTTTATCGAAGTTAAAACAATTGAATCAAATCAAGTATTAAAGTTTATAAAAAAGTAAAATTGATATTTTAGATTATATCTACGCCGTTTTGCATTCGCCTGCGTATCGAGAGAAATACAAAGAATTTTTAAAAATAGATTTTCCACGTGTGCCGTTTCCGCATCACGTTGAGACAGGTCGCGACCTGTCCGTACAAGAAATCCAAAATAAATTTTGGCAATTAGTGAAATTAGGCAGCGAAATCCGCCAAATTCATCTATTAGAAAGTCCCGTGGTAGAAGATTACATCACGCAATATCCGATAGATGGCGATAATGTGGTGGGTAAAATTCTTTTTGAAAAAACATCAGAAGATAAAGGCAAAGTTTACATCAACCATGAGAAAAATCCGACTTCGGGCGTTGAGGCGCTTCAGTATTTTGAAAACGTACCCGAA
Organism: Flavobacterium sp.; assembly: GCA_040379105.1. GTDB lineage: Bacteria > Bacteroidota > Bacteroidia > Flavobacteriales > Flavobacteriaceae > Flavobacterium. Next base: position 9,950 of record JBEILV010000059.1, on the reverse strand, counting down.
ATAGCTTGGAATTTTTACATCGGTGGCTATCAACCCGCCCAAAAATGGCTCAAAGACAGAAAAGACAGAGCTTTAAGCTATGAAGATATTTTTCATTATCAAAAAATCATTGTGGCTTTAACGGAAACCGATAGGATTATGAAAGAGATTGATAAAATTGAGTATGTTTGATAATGAAAAAAGGGTTAATTCTTTTTTTGAGGTGCTATTTTTTTTCTTGTAACTCCGTGTGAATGCTTTGTGTAAATTTGTGCGAATGCTTTGTGTAACTTTGTGGAATAGCTTTTACACAAAACACACAAAGTAAAACACAAAACACACAAAGTAAAACACAAAAAACACAAAGTGAAACACAAAAAACACAACTTTGAAGCATAGCATCGAACACCAATAAGGAATAAAAGTGAAGTGAAATCAATTTAAATTGGATTATACAGTAAAAACGAGCTATCAAAGATGATTCGTGGATGTGCCATAGAAGTTCACAAAAAAGTAGGTTGTTATAGAAATTAAAACCGTTGAACAATTTACAGATGTACATACCGCTCAAGTATTAACTTTTTTAAAATAAGGTAATTACAAACTTGTTTTGTTGATAAATTTTTATGTAACAACTCTAAAAAATGGTGTAAAAAGAGTGAAAAATTAATATAGCACTTCAAAAATGGAATTAACCAAAAAAAGGGTTTTAACAAGAATTAAATTGGTTTTACAGTTAATTTATTCCATCCTTGTAGTGGGGTTTGTCATTAGTTTATTTGTTTTGAGAATACAAATAATTTCACCAATAAATCCAATTTTCTCCGTGTTCCATCAAAACATATACCGCACAAAAATATTCGGTGTGATGCCAAGCGAGTAGTAGTTTTGCGTGACGTATCTAGCTGCGGTCAAATCAGAAAAGTCCGTAAAGCGACGTTCAAATTCTTTACTGATGGTGTTTTGATTGTTGTAAAGATTATACACAGAAAATCCAATTTTGAAAGTGCCATGTTTCCATTCGTTGAATTCGTAAGATCCCGAAATGTCCATTCTGTGATAAGCCGACAGGGTTTTGGAATTAAAAGAAATGGCTTCCGTTTGTTCGTCAATTATGCTGAAAGGTTTCCCTGAATGTATGAACCAACCCGCAGTAATCGAAAATTGTTCCCATTTCTTATTCCCCGACAGACTCACTGCATGTCGAATGTTGGAATTGATCGGAAAATACGCCTCATTGTTGATGCCCGAAAATTTGTTTTTAGAATCTTGATAGGTGTAAGTCATCCAAGCATTCCAGTTTTTTTGTTTTTTTTGAATCAAAACGTCCAAACCATTCGTTACGGCACTTCCCGGAAAAACAGTGGAAACATTTTGGTTGGTCAATTCAAAGATGGAAAGCGTCACGCCGTTGGTGTTTTTATGATAAAAATCGACATCTACCAACCAATGATTCTTTTTGAAAACAAACCCAAGGGCAGTTTGATTGGATTTTTGCAACGGATAATCATTTTGATTGGAAAGTGCCCAAACATAATTTTCTAAACTCAAATCGTTGACCGTATTTTCTCGAATTTGACTCAAAATTTGACTTCGTTCTTCAAATGAAAATTGTAAAATGAAATGTTCCGACACATTTCTTTGCACCAAAAGTCGAGGCTCTGCCACATTTCCAATGTTTTTAAAATTCGTAAAACGCAATCCAGAATTTATTTGCCATGCATTGGTTTTGTATTTGAACATCGCATATCCCACATGACTTACGTTGAACGCTTGATTAAAACTCAAAACAAGTCCGAAATCTTGATTAAAAGTATTAAACAAATGCGATACATCGTTGCCCAAAAGTTGATAGCCAAAATCTAACGTGGCGTTGGCATTGATGTCAAAATTAAAATTGGCTTCCAAGCCCGAATCCACCACGCGGTTCAGTTTCTTGTAAGCTTCAAAATCATTGCTTGCAAAAGTTTGCTTTTTGAGATAATTAAAATCATACGCAGAATAAAACATCAAAATGTTGTGCCTGAAACGATTGCTGTATTTTTGATTCCATTGAAAGCTCGTGCCAGCATTTGAAATCGTCATTTCTTGATTTTCAAAAGCTTCGTTCATTTTGATGTTGTTGTAATTCAGATTGTTGCCAACATAAATTCCAGAAATAGAAAACGCACTCGTTGCATTGGGCTGATAGTTGATTTTGGTGGCATAATCCTGAAAATCAAACTGATTTTGATTGTCAAAATTATTAAAATCAGTATTTTGAAACACTTTTTCTTCCAATTGTCGAAACGTGGTGGATTGAAACCTTTCGGTGAGCGATTTTCGTGCCGCCACTTGAACGCCTAACTTGTTTTTAATCAAAGGCACTTGCACATCAGCATCGAGGTTCAGCGCATTGACGCCTGCATTCACTTTGATGCTTTCCGTAATTTCATCGGAAGATTTGATGTCGATAATGCTCGAAACACGCTCGCCATGTTTTGGATTGACAGCTTTGTTGTAAAACGATACACTTTTTGCCATCGACGAGTTGATGCCAGAAATCATACCAAACAAATGTCCAGGATGATACAACCGAATGCCATCCCACAAAACCAAATTCTGATCGGCAGTGCCGCCCCGCACGTGAAGTCCGCTTGCTGTTTCGTTCGGACTTTTCACACCCGGCAACTGTTGTAAAGAAAGCAGCACGTCTGCATCTGTAACGCCAGGAAGTGTCGCCACTTTTTGAGGGTCGATGGTCACTTTTTCGCTCGTTTTATTAATGCCTCGTGCCAAGAATCCTTCCACGATGATTTCATTGAGATGCATTATTTTTTCTGTGGGAAGTAAATCGTTTTCTATGATGGAATAAAAACGCTCATCGATCTTAATGATTTTTAAATTGGTTTGATTTTCAATGATTTGAATGAGTTCTTCAAGACTGTATTTCTTTTTAGGAATAGAAATTTGATAGTTTTCAAGTAGGTTGGCTACAAAAGAAAACTTGATATCGAATTTTACTTCCATATCAAGTATTACTTTTTCTAACGATTCATTTTGCTGACTCAAAGTGATTTGTGGTGCATTATTTTGAGACCAACCTATATTGCAAATCAGTAAAATGAAAACAAAACCTACTAATTTTCTCATTCAGATAAAATAATTTGCTGGTTTTGAATGGAATAATTTAAACGCAACGGAATGGCAATAGATTTGAGGGCTGTTTCAAAATCTGTGTTAGAAAAATTTCCTGTGAATTTCACATTTTTGAATGTTTTTGGATAGATGATTTCTTTTTGAAATTGTTTGGTCCATTTGCTGACAACGACTTCAAAAGGAACATTCACAAAGGAAGATTCTGCTTCCATCCAAGAGGGAACAAGCGGCAATGGTGCTTCTTTCAATGCTACAGAACCTTTGTTCCATCTGATTGATTTATTTTGGGTCAATACAACTAATTCGTCTTGAACTTCTACTTGCACTTTTCCTTCATAACAATGCACTTCGAAAAAATCTTTTTCAATATTTACATTAAATTTTGTTCCCAAAACTGTAACGTTGCCAAGGGCGGTTTTGACCACAAAAGCACTTCCTTTTTCAACCTCAAAAAATGCTTCGCCTTCGAGTTGCAAAGTTCTATTCCATTGAAATTGATGGGCAAAAGATAAAGTAGATTTGGCATTCAAAGTGACTTTGGATTGGTCTTTGAGCGTGATGATTTCTGTTGAGCCAAAGTCAGTTGATATGTTGTTGGAAAAATAAAAAACTTGGTACCAACCGAATAACAAGATTAAACTTGCGGCAACCGCTGCAATGGGCCAAATCTGAAATACTTTTGTTTTTGAAACTTCTTTTTTCTGATTGATTTTATTTTGAATTTGAAGATAATTTTCCTCCAAATTGGGTTCAGTCAGTTGATGATGCTCGAGTGCAAATCGTAGTTTTTTGTAAGCCAAAAAATCTGCTTCCGAAACGAGTTGTTGCAACTGTTCGTCAGAAATTTGACCCGCCAACCAATCTGCTAAATAATGTTCGTTTTTGTGTTCCATTTCAAAAAATATTAAATATTAACCATCACATTTCGTAAGGTTTGAAGGGCCAAATGCATTCTTTTTTCTACGGCTTTTACTGATAATCCCAAAAGGTTTGCAATTTCAGAATAAGACATTTGGTCGAACCGATTCATTAAAAAAACCTCCCTTTGTTTGTCTGGCAATTGACTGATACAGCGTTCAAGTTGTGTTTTCAATTCGTTTTCTTCCAACAAAAATTCAGGCGATTCTGAGGTTGATTTTTTCGGATTGGATTGCAATTCAAAATTGGAAACTACTTTTTGATGCTTGATTTGATTGAGCGTCAGGCGTGTGGCTGTGGTAAACAAAAAACTTTTGGCTTGCACGGGTTTCAATGTTTTGCAATTTTCCCACAAAATCACAAAAGCATTTTGGGCCATGTCTTCGGCAGCTTCTACATTTTTAAATTTGTACACCAAATAGTTTCTAATGATTTTAAAATTCGATTCAAAAACCGATTTGAAAACAATTTCGTTGCACAAACAATCCATTACTTCCTCTTTTGATGGAATCATATTCTTATAAATCATTGCCGCATGTTTTGAAGCATACGGCAATGAAGCTAATGATTGTTAATAATTAGTTACAAACCTCATTTAAGGTCAAATCCATAATGTATTGATCTTCAAATGTAAAAGTCATTGATATAGTCGCAAGGTTCACAACGATGGGGAACACAACAGATGCATTGCTAGGGCCGTATAAATTCTCTAGTAACTGTGCATCATTTGTAACAGTAACAACCTCGCCACCCACCATCACCTGAATCGGATATTCGATATTAAAGCAAGTACCCAAACCGTCATAAACGTTGTTGTTTCAGTCGCAATCAACAAAGTCTGCTTCTGTATAACCTTCACAATTGGCATAACAAGCGTTTGGATAGAAGAGAATTTCGCCTGTTGGGGTTGCCACACAAACAGGGGCGTAGATTTGTAGACAAATACACTCAATTGTGTCAATACAATTGATATATACTTCTTCAAAATCGAACATATTGTTAATCGTAACAGTTTGCCCTTCAGAAATAACATTAAATGGATACACGAAATCATAGATAACCGTTATTTGGTTGGGGTCTGTGTACAATTCGAACAAAGCTTCTTGACTGGCAACAGTAATGATTTGATTATTTGATGTTACAAACGAAATCGGGAAAGATAATTCAAAGCATGAAGCACTGAAAACAAAAGTGTCGTAGGTTGCCACCTCCATGTCCTCAATTACTTCCCAAAATTCAGATTCTCCATCAATTGTAATAATTGTGTTGTCTGGACCTACCACCATTTGAAATGGGAATTCAATTCCTGTAATGTACAAATCGCTGCTTTCGTTTAAAAGCAATTCAATCAAACCTGCTTGCGATGTAACAGTAACCACAGTGCCATTGTTGTAGGAAACATTAATTGGATAGACAAAATCAAACGTTGTTTCCTCCGATTCGATTGCTACTTTACCAGCTGCATTGTTGGTTCTTTTCATTTCGTTGAACATCAATCGCAAAGCAGTACTTTCTTGAGTCACGGCCTGATTTTCGATGGATTCATTGTCACTACAAGAAGTGAAAAACACTGCTGAAAGCAATGTGAAAAGTGCTAAAAATTTAATTTTTTTCATGATGAATATTTTAATTGTTTTAAGCTAAGACAACTCAAAAAACGAACACCCTACTTTTTTTTTGAAAAAAAAAATAGAACTTTACAAATAAACGCTAAAATACAGAAAAAATAGGCTTTTTTTCCAAGTAAGAAATCTCATTTTTTCTTGATTATACCTATTTTTAGTCTCGAAATCAAGTGCTTATCAACTGAAATTTGGTTTTGGTACGAATGACATAATTTTTTTAAAATAAAACCTTGGGTCTAAAAAATTTATTTATCAACCACGTTTTTTTCATTCGAATGCTTTGAACTACATGGAAGTTTGGCTTAAAATTTATTTTACACTTCGCATTTCGACACTGTAAAAATCCGCAGTGCAAAGCGACATGATCAAAATTGTTTCAATTTTCTTTCTACGTGGTTTACATTTAATGATTAGACTCAAGCCAAAAAAATGATGAAGCGACTTTAGTTAAACACCAAAAAAATCATGGCCAATAATGCGGCAAAAACTCCCCAAAGATTGATTTTAGTGAGTTTGTTTTTAAAAAAGATCAAGCCTATCAGTGTTGAAAACAAAACAATAGCAATATTGTGCACAGCAAAAATGATGGCACTATCGAAATAGGCATCTTTGAGCATTGCAATCATAAAATACAACGAGCAATAGTTCGGAGTCCCTAAAAGAACTCCAGCGAGGATATTTTTTCCTTCGATTTTTTGTTTTTCAATAACTACTTCTTTTAAAACCCAAAGCAGTCCAATACAAAAAGCACATCCAAAAGTGAAAGCAGCAAACAGGGGAGTTTCGTCATTTTGTAAATAATTTGTTTGAATAATTTTCAGCAATGCATCAATCGTTCCTGCTCCAAAAAACACAATCAACGGATAGCTGTTGTAGCCCGCATTTGAGGCTTGTTGGTCTTTTTTGGAAGTTAAAAAAATGGCAATAAGTGCCAAAAATAAGCCTATCAATCCTTGCCAAACAATTTTTTCTTTGAAGAAGAATAATCCGCTTAAAATCGGAATGACCACCGACATTTTACTAGCTACGGAAGCCGTGCTCAAACCTTTTTTCTGGGTTGTGATGGCAACCGCTTAAAAAATCCCAATAAATAAAAACCCGAGACAAAAACTGAATATAAACCAATCACTTTGGAAGGTTTTGAGCCAATCAATTTTTTCTGGAAACATCAAAAACCCTAAAATGGCGGCGGTGGCATAATTGAAAACCAAGCCTTGCAGGAGATGAATGTTGAATTTTTGAAATAATTTCAAGATGACAAACAACAGCGTTGCAAAAACAACACTCAAAAAAATCGACATCATGGTTGGAAAATGGGTTGTTGCAGCAATTCTATCACGTCTTGTGGCCCAACTTGCAAATGCCAAGTATGTAAACCCGCTATTTTTGCCCCTTCGATGTTTTCGAGTTTGTCATCTACAAACAAACTTTCGGCAGGATTGATTTGGGCATCGTTGATAACATATTCATAACAAGCAAGATCGGGTTTTCGAAGGTGGATTTCAAACGAAAAATAGACTTTTTCAAAACTTTGGTAAAAAGTGTTGTAAAAAGATTCTCCTACCGTTTTTCTGAAATGCGCAATGTGAATCGCATCGGTATTGCTCAATAAAAACAAGCGGTATTTTCCTTTCAAGGTTTGTAAAAAATCCAATCGATACTGTGGAAATTTGCCCAAAATACTGTTCCAACCTGCACGAATGTCGGCAATTTCTTGATGGGGTAGTTGTGCGTGAAATCCGGTTAAAAAATGGGTTTCCGAAATAGCTCCCACTTCAAACTGTTCGTTCAGTGTGGCAAATTCGGGCGGCCAACTTGTTAACCCCATTTTTGTAAATGCGTTGATGGGGCCTTGTTTGTTCAGATTGATGAACACATCGCCAAAATCGAAAATGATATTTTTAATCATGTTGGTAAATTTTTAAAACATCGCTTTGAATGTTTATTTGCTCTTTGATTTTAAAATTAAATTGTGGTGCTTTCACGCCGTTTCCTAAATATACATCACTTTGAAAAACCCGTGCTTCGTCCCACAAATCGTCGTGGATGAATTGCGATAAAACATGAGCACCACCTTCAATAATGACAGATTGAATGTCTTCTTCATACAAATGATGCAAGATTTGTTCAGGCAACGAATGCTTGAAATTGACCACGATATATTTTAAATATTCAGTAGAAATTTGTTCTGAACCACAGAAAATAATGGTTTTTGAAGATGAATCCTTCACGAAGTAAGAACCATCGATTTTATGATTTTGATCAATTATAATTCTTGTTGGATTTTTGCCTTCCCAATCTCTAACGTTCAATTTTGGATTGTCTGCCAAAACGGTGTTGGTACCCACAAGAATTCCTTGTTCTTCGGTTCGCCATTTATGCACTAACTGACGAGAATAGGAATGGGTCAACCAAATGGGTTTTTGTATTTCTTTTTCGAGGGGAGCTAAAAATCCGTCGGCACTTGCTGCCCATTTCAAAATAACATAGGGTCTTTTCTTTTGATGAAAAGTAAAAAATCGGCGGTTGAGGTGCTGACATTCGGTTTCTAAAATTCCAGTAATGACATTTTTACCTGCTTTTTGAAGTTTTTCGATGCTTTTGCCAGCCACTTTTTCAAAAGGATCTAAAGTTCCGATGACGATGTTGGGAATGTCGTTTGCGAGAATCAAATCGCAGCAAGGAGGCGTTTTGCCAAAATGGGCGCAAGGTTCTAAACTGACGTAAATGGTGGAATCTTTGAGCAAATCTTTATTTTGAACACTCGCAATGGCATTTACTTCAGCATGTGGTTCGCCTGCTTTTTGGTGCCAACCTTCCCCAATGATTTTGTTTTCATGCACCACAACACTGCCCACCATCGGATTGGGATAGGTAGTTCCGAATCCGTTTTTTGCGAGTTCGATGCAACGTTGCATGAAAATTTCGTGTGTCATGATGCAAAAATAGTGGTTTTTGGTTGTGATGGATCTAAAATTTAGAAATCTTCGGAAGCTGTAATTTTATCATTGAACAATATTGATAATTTGCAAAACAAGCACCCTAGCCCCGATTGTAGCGGAAATCCTTTTGAAAGCAAAGGCTATTTTTTCTTGGTTTGCCAAAGCGACCAACGGAAGCTCTTGGCAAACCTTAGAAAAAAAGACTTTGCTGAAAAAGATTGTAGCGAAAAGCGGGAGGTGGCTTCTGAAAAACATCGACCAATGGTAACTTTTTTTGTTTTTACTTTCATAAATCGTGGATTTAAGTACATTTGCGCCTTTAAATGATAGAATGACAAAGAAAATTGTAATAACGGGTGGTCCAGGTACTGGGAAAACCACTTTGGTGGGTAAATTGAATGAAATTGGAATCCCTTGTTTACCAGAAATATCTAGAGAAATTACTTTGAAAGCGAGAGCGGAAGGCATTGAGCAACTTTTTTTGGAACAACCTTTACTTTTTAGTGAAAAATTAATCGAAGGACGATCAGCACAATTTGTTGAAGCTTCGAATTACTCGGATGCATTTGTGTTTTTGGACAGAGGTTTGCCCGACGTGATTGCTTACATGGATTTTATTGGCGACACTTTTCCCATGCATTTTGAGAAAGCTTGTAGTGAAAATAGATACGATTTGGTGTTTATTTTACCGCCTTGGGAAGCGATTTATGTGAGTGATGATGCGCGCTATGAGAATTTTAGGCAGGCAAAGCAGATTGATGAACATTTGCAGGCTACGTATCAGCGATTTGGATATCAGCCTATTGTGGTTCCGAAAGCAAGTCCTGAAGAACGACTTCGTTTTATTTTAGAAGAATTAAATAGAAAATAAAATTTCTGGCAATATTTCTATTATTTTTACTTCATCAGCCAAGTAAATTAGATTTGAATGGAAAATGCATTGACCATTTTACAAAAGTATTGGGGTTTTGATGCTTTTCGCACTCCTCAAAAGGAAATCATTGATGCGGTCAATGTTGGACAAGATGTTTTGGGGTTGATGCCCACAGGCGGCGGAAAATCTTTGACTTTTCAAGTGCCAGCAATGCAAAATCAGGGTTTGGTATTGGTTATTTCGCCCTTGATTGCCTTGATGAACGATCAGGTGGAACAATTGAAAAATAAAAACATCAAAGCCATCAAATTGGTGGGTGGTTTGTCGCAAGAGGAAACCATTGAATTGCTCGACAATTGTTTGTTTGGAAATTACAAATTACTTTATTTATCGCCCGAACGATTGCAAATTGATTGGGTTTTAGACTACATCAAACGCTTGCCTATTTCGTTGATTGCCATTGATGAAGCGCAT
>JBEILV010000058.1:0-15491 GCA_040379105.1 Flavobacterium sp. | reverse complement strand
CGCATTTTTTTCATAGCCTTCGACTTGAATCCCGGTGGACCATTTTTTGTACTGATAATTTATAAATAAATAGTTGTTAGATCGAAGCGGGTCTTCAGGCTGGTCAATTTTTCGTTCTTTGTCGTTCAAATACCATTGCGAATTGGATTCAAAACCACCAAATATTCTGCCGTAATCTTTTGGTTCTGTTTCTTCTTCTTGAGCCCATCCAAACGAAACAAAAAGCAAAAAGAAAATAACTTTCTTCATTAATTAGAGTTGTTTTAATTTTTCATACAACTCTTGCTCTGCACCCTGACTATATCCATTATGTATATGAACAATCTTTTGGTTTTTAACAACGATTGTATAGGGAACATTGACGATAGACAAAGCTCTTTTTAAATCCTGATTGGTATCTAATAACACTGTGTAGGGCCATTTTTTTCCATTTAATAAAGGTTTTACTCTTTTTTGCGTACGGGCGTCATCAATTGAAACAGCTACCACTTCCATGTTCAATTCCTTAGACCAAGCCGCATATTTTTCGTTAATCGCATCTAATTCATTCAAACAAGGTGCGCACCAAGTGGCCCAAAATGCAAAGACATAAATCTTATCTTTTTCTTTAAAATCATTTTTAACGTTAACGCTTTTGTTGCTATCGGTTTTGATGGTTACGTTTGGCATTTGTTTTTGTGCAAATGTTGGAGTGTAAATACAAAAAGTTAGAAGCAGTAGGTTGAAGATATTTTTCATAGTGAATTGGTTGATTTGAGCGCAATATTAACAAATAATTATTAAAAGTTAGTTATTTTAACAGATTTGTGAATTCTTTAATTGAACGCTAATAAAACGAAAGATTTTTTTAAAATTAAATATAATTAATTGTAAGTGTTAAAATATATTGGGATTTAGTAAAATTTTGCATAAAACCTTGTAGGGTATTTTTTTTAAACTATTTTTGAAAAAATTTAACTTAATTTAACTTTTATGAAGAAAATATTACTTTCTGCGATTTGTTTGTTTGCATTTAATGTAAATGCTCAAACTTATTTTTCAGACGATTTTAATGATGGAAATTTGACTGGTTGGACGCTTGTTGATGCTGATGGCGATACAAGAAATTGGGTTGCTGCTAATCTAAATTACAGCAATGGTTATTCAACAGGCGTGATGAGATCAGCCTCATGGGCTCAAGGTGCGCCAAATAATGGAGTTTTAACACCTAACAATTGGGCAATATCTTCTGCGATTGATTTGACAAATGCTACTGGTACAACTTCTTTGAAGTGGAAAATTTCTGCAATTGATGCGGCTTGGGATGCCGAAAACTACACAGTTTATGTAGGTACTACAAACACTGTTGCTGCTTTGCAAAATTCGACCACAACTTTTAGTGAGACTACGTTGAACGGGGTTAATTTTTTGACTGATAGATCTTTAGATGTAAGTGCGTTTAACGGTCAAACAATTTATGTAGCTTTCAGACACTACAATGTTTCTGATCAATTTACAATTGAGGTAGATGATGTTCAGGTAGTTAAAGTGAACCCTGATGACGCAGAATTTGTTTCCTTAACTAACTTAGTAGGAACTTATGCCTTAAATTCAAATGTTTCTTTTCAAGGTGTAGTTAGAAACAATGGTAACAATAACATAACTTCTTTAGCCATACAATGGTCGGTTGGTAATGGAAATAATTCTCAAACTTTTTCAGGACTTAATATTGCGCCAGGTCAAACGTATAATTTTACTCACGGAACACCATGGACGGCTACTCAACCAGGGGAATTTGATTTAGATTTTGAAATTACTTCAGTTAACGGAAACACGGATCCTAATCTTGAAAACAATCAATTTAGCACCAATTTATTTGTAATTAACGAAATTTATGCAAAGAAGGTTGTATATGAAGAAGGTACAGGTACTTGGTGTCAATTTTGTCCAAGAGGTCTTGTAGGCTTAAAAGATATGAGTCATTTGTATCCTGATACTTTTATTGGAATTGGTGTTCATAATGAAGATCCAATGGCTAATCAAGAGTATGATGCTGCTTTAGCAAACTTTATAAGCGGTTACCCAAGCGGTTTATTAAATAGAAATACTACAGAGGTAGATCCAGGTTTGGGATCATTACAGCCAGCATACTTAGAAGAAGTTGCAAGAATTCCTTCAGCCAAAATTGAAGTTGTTTTCCAATCTTGGAATGGTGATACTCGTGAAGTTAATTTTATTGCTTCAACTACTTTTGCTTTAGATATGAATAATGCGAATTATAATGTTGGTGCAGTTATTGTTGAAAATGGAGTTACTGGTACATCAAATGGTTATAATCAAGTGAACTGGTATTCAGGGAACGCAAATGTGTTAGTAGATCATGAAGGAGTAAATTGGAATAACTTACCAAACCCTGTTCCAGCCGCAAGTATGGTTTATGACCATGTTGGAAGAACATTATTAGGCGGATGGGAAGGAGTAAGCGGTGAAATTCCAAGTAACGTAAATTATGCAACTCCATACAATACAGTTTTTTCTTACGCACTGCCTGCCTCTTACGACGAAAATGAAATTGAGTTGGTAGTTTTTTTAATTGACAATGCTACTGGTCAAATTGTGAATGCAAACAAAGTTGATATGGGATTAGTTTTCTTATCTAATGACGATTTTACAGCTAAAACAGTTAAATTATATCCCAATCCAACAAACGGAATGGTAAATATAGATTTGAACGAGAATGCAGATTTAATGTTAATCGATATGGTTGGTAAGGTTATTATGAATAAAAATTTAACCTCAGGTAATAACACAATTCAACTTGATACATTACCTAAAGGAGTTTATTTTGCAAAGATTAAAGGACTCAATATTGACACTGTAGAAAAGATTATTGTGCAGTAAATATTTTATTTATAAGAAAAAGCCCATTAGTTTGGGCTTTTTTTTTATTTTTACGTAAAATTGTAAAGCTAAATTCTTTAGCTGATGAAAATTTTAGAACGTCAGAATTATTCAAAATCAAAAAATTAAACACAAAAACTTATGAAAAAAATTACTTATTTATTATTATTAATCACTTCTTTTTGTTTTGCTCAATTTAATGTAACAGATTTAGAGGGAAATATTATTCAAAATAATTCAGAAATAACATTTAATGAATTTAATGTTGAAGATGCGAAATTAAAATTTAAAACCGTCAACACAACTGATAACTCATTAGATATTAGAATTAGATGTACAGGAATCACAAATGCAGATGGAAATAGCTTTCAACTCTGCTATGGTGGATTGTGTTATGATAATGTTGCGGTCAATGGAATATATCCAGATTTTCAAAATATTATTGCTCCAGGACAAGATAATGGAATATCGGATTATTTTCTAAACAATTTTGGAGGAAACGGCGATGCAGATTTGATTTATTCATTTAGAGTGTTTGCATTTGATCTTGAAGGAAACGTTGTTGGACAAAGTATTAACTTATCATATCGTTACAGTCCTGAACCATTAAGTAATGATAGCTTCGAACAATTATCGAGTTTAGGAATTAATTTAAAAAACACTATTTCACAAGGACTTTTTGAAGTGCAATCTTCTGCTAAAGGCTCCGTGAGTGTTTTCTCTTTGAATGGCCAATTAGTTCAAACTGATGATTTTCAAGAAGGTAATTTTACGATTGATTTGAGTGCATTCCAGTCAAACTATTATCTAATAAATTTTTCAACAATTGATGGCAAAACAGCATCCATCAAAGTTTTGAAAAAATAACAAAACAAATTATCACCATCGATTTATGAATTTGAGTTTATTAAAAAGATTATTTCTCTTACCACTCTTTGTTGGATTTATATCTTGCTCTGAAGATTACACAATTAGAGAATCTATTGAATCCATAAGTTTGTCTGCCTCTGCCTCGAGTAAAACCGTAGGTGAAACTATCACCTTCAGTGTTTTTACAAATGGTGGTGTTGATGTAACAGAAAATGCAATTTTTTATATAAATGATGAGGTTATACAAAATAATTCTTTTTCTTCATTAAACATTGGAACTTACACTGTAAAAGCGAGCTATTTTGGGGTTTACTCTGAACCAATTGTGTTAAACTTTCACGACGGTTCAGAAATTAATTTTGTAAAAAGAGTCTTGATTGAAGATTATACAGGTACTTGGTGTGGATATTGTCCACGTGTGGCTTTTGCTATTGAACGTGTGGCTGAACAAACATCTAACAGTGTGGCTGTTGCCATTCATCGTTCTAGTTCAAACCCATCAGACGCAAATTATGATCCATATAATTATGACACTTCAGAATTAGAAATGTTGCCACAAATTCCAGCGGGTTATCCAAAAGGATTGCTTAATAGAATCACACGTTGGAATCCGTTAGAGCAAAATAACATTCCGCAAGCTGTAGCACTCACTCAAGGTGAAAACCCAAAATTAGGTTTGGCAATGAATGCGGGTGTTCAAGGCAATACCGTTAATCTTACTGTAAAAGTAAAATTCAGTAACACTTTTGAGAATCTTCGTTTAGTAGTTTATGTATTGGAAAACGGATTGATTTACGACCAAGTGAATTATACTTCAAACTTTTACGGCACTGGAAATGTAAATCCATTACCTAATTTTATTCATAACCACGTGTTACGCCATTGCGCTACTAATTTGATGGGCGATGCAATTCCAAGTTCTCAAACTGCTGTTGGTAATATTTTTGAAAGAGAATTGTCATTTCCTATGCCTGCAAATATTTCTAATACTTCAAATATTGAATTCGTTGCTTTTATTGTAGATCAAAACAATAGAGCTCTGAATGTTAGAAAAGCTTATACAGGCGATAGTCAAGATTTTGAAGAATTATAGTTTCCAAAAATTCATAACTGAAAACAATAAAAAAATGCACTTGAAGAAGTGCATTTTTTTATTGCAACCAATTTTTAAATTCGTTGACTCTTTCTCTGCTCACAATGATTTCATCATCATTATAAGCCATTACTTTAATTTTTAAACGCGCATTCGTATAAACTACAATGTCTTGAATGGCATTCAAATGAATGATGAATTTTCTGCTCACTCGAAAGAATTCTTTTGGATTTAGTTCTTGTTCTAACTGCTCTAGTGTTTGCTCAAGCAAGTAATTTCTGTTTTCTTTCGTGTGCAAATAAGTTCCTTTGTTTTCGCTGTAAAAGCAAACAATTTCCTCATTATTTATCACTTTTAGATGGTTGCCTGTTTTGATTGTGAATCGTTTTTTGAATTCAGGTGTAGATGCAGCATCGTTGTTTAATATCTTTTTGAGTGATTCAATATCAATATTGGGACTTTGCTTGGCTTCAAAATTTGTCTTGAATTTATTGATGGCAGTTGCTAATTCATCCTCGTCAATGGGTTTTAATAAATAATCAATGCTGTTTAGTTTGAACGCTTTCAAAGCATATTCATCGTAAGCAGTGGTGAAAATAATCGCACTTTTTACATTTATTTTTTCGAAAATTTCAAAGGACAAACCATCTGAAAGTTGAATGTCGAGAAAAATCAAATCGGGATGCACATTGTTTTCAAACCATTCAATGGATGTTGCCACAGAATGCAGTAAAGTTTCAATTGTGAGACCTAATTTTTCAATTTTTCGTTGCAACAATCTAGCTGCTGGCTTTTCATCTTCAATGATAAGAATCTTCATTTGTTTTGTGTTTAAATTATTCCCAACGATTTTTCATGTCATTTTCTTGCTGCATGAACTCTTTGATTTTTTTCTCTTCCCAATTTTTTCCTAAAAACCAATCAGGCGCAAAGGTTGAAAGTCCATGAGACAATAAACCAATGCCCCAAAAAATTGTGACAGATAAGTTTTCCCATACAAAAAAACTTTCGTTCGGTTTTAATTCTTGAATTTTTACAATCACGATCATGATGTTAATGACTATATAGACTGCCGCATGAGTGTAAAAACTTTTAATTTTCTTTACTTTTTTTACCGCTTGTTCGTAGCTGATTTTATCGTTGAAATTATTTTGATTGTCCATGATTAGTTCCATTTTGTTTGATTTTTATTATTTTCTCTTTCCATTAATTCTCTGATTTTTCTTTCTTCCCAATTAGCTCCATAACCGAAGGCTGCAAAACCGTGGAAAGTGACTCCTAATCCCCAACCTAAGAGCGGAAACCAAAACCATTGAAATCCCCAATAGGTTTTGAAATTAATGAAAATAAGAAAGGGAATCACGACACAATAAGCTGCTAAATTTGAATAAAATTCCTTGATTAAATGCACCCGTCTTTGCGCTCTGATGTAAGCGTCTTCTTTTTGAAATGTTTTGGTTGTTTCCATTTTTTGAATTTGTTTTGTTAGTAAGGGAATTTCTACAGCAAAAAACGCTTCATTTTCAAACGCACGCACATTCCGATCGCTCATAATCGCATATCTATCCACGATGTTTTGCAGTCCAACTCCTTTCCTGTCGCCTAAAACGGCTTTTTTTTGTAGGTTGTTTTTTACAATTAACAGATTGTTTTCTGTATAAATTGAAATTTTCAAAGGTTTAAAATCGCTCACAATATTGTGTTTGATCGTGTTTTCTAGCAACAATTGTAATGAAAGTGGCACCACTTTCGCCTCTTCAAAATTCTCGTCGATATTGATTTCGCACTGAATGCTTTCTTCAAATCGCATTTTTAATAGTTCGATGTATGTTTTTGCAAATTGAATTTCTTCTTGCAATGTCACCAATTCTTTGTCTTTTTGTTCCAAAACATACCGATATACTTTTGAAAGTGAAGCCGTAAATTTTTGTGCGTTTTCTGGATTTTCTTCAATCAATGAACTCAAAACATTCAAACTGTTGAACAGAAAATGAGGGTCAATTTGGTTTTTCAACGATTCGAACTGTGCCGAGGCATTTCCTGCAATGATTTTTTGTTCGGTTACTTTTCGTTCTTGGGCTTGTTTATAGAAGTAAATTGTGTGAATAATCAACGAAACTCCCATCGTAATCAATAACGAAATATAATAGAATTGTATTTTTTCATTGGAAATAAAGTAAACCAGCGTTTGCCCGTAATAACTAACCGTAAAAAACAATCGAATCAGAAAGATACCTAAAATAGTAAAGAAAATGCTCCCTACAACACCTATCATTATGCGGTATTTTTGCCAATTCCCCCAAATTACTTTGTTGTTTAGATAGTCAAAATACGTATTGTTGATGATTGTCAACACGACTCCAAAAACAACATATTGAAAAATTTCATCAATAAAATCTTTGTCTAGTGCCAATTTTCTGCCGTACAATAGTTCAAGTGAAACCATCAGCACAAAGACGCCAGTTGAAACAATCAATCCTATTTTTACAGTCTTACCAATATATTTTACAATCGTTTGCATGATTTCTATTTACAGTTTTCTAATGCTTTTTCAGCACGGTCTAAACCCCACGAAGGATGAAAAGCAGTTTGAGGCTTAAAAGTAGCAAAAAGTTCGATGGCATATTGCATTTTGGCACAAAGAGGTTTTAAATCTGTCCCAAAATAGCGTGCAGATCCCATTTCATATTCTGTTTTTCCCATCACAACTCTTGGATTTTCGGGGGCTAATTTTTCAGCTTGCGCATAAATTCCCATGATTTTTCCAGAATAGGTCATTCCGTAAGTACCTGGTTCAAATGCGACCCAAGCGGTTAACACCATGGCTTGAAGCACCATTAATTCTACATTTTTTGGGTCTTTCAAAAGTTCCGCATCTAAAACCGATTGTGCTTTGTCCACCAAGCTTCTAAATGTTTTCAAGTCTTTGGTTTTGAAAGCTTCGGTTGTGTTGATTAAAACTACATAATAATTCGGAAGCCAGTTTTCGGTTTCAACTGCTGCGATGCGTTCTAAAAGTGCCGTGGCTTCTGCTGGTTTTCCTGTGCCCCAAAGTCCCATGGCTTGACCCATTTTTTGTTCAAATTGAGCTTGAGCTGTCATCATTTGGCTGATGATTAAAACGAAAGTGATGATAATTTTTGTCATGATTTTTAATTTTAAAAGTTATAATGAAATAGTGATGGTTTTGTTTTCTTTTAGTTCAATTTTTGCATCTTCAAATTTTGGTGGTCCCATAAATCCTTTGGCATTGTTCGAAGTTCCGTAGTCTTCAATTGGAATTCCGAACCATCCTGTGTCAAATTTTTGGTTGTCGTTTTCATCGTGAAAAATCGAAACGGCATAGGTACCAGCTGGAAGCTTAAATTCGCATTTGGCTTCGCTTCCGTCAATTTCGATGAGGTTTCCACGATATACTTTTTTCAAAAAACTTTTTTCATCTGCATAAACACCTACATAAATTTTTCCGTCGTTCGAAGCAATGTTTTTGATTTTTACAGACAATGAAACTTCCTGTGCAAATCCGAAAACAGAAAGCAATAAGAAACTGAGTGGGTAAATTGTTTTCATTTGTTTTGTTTTTTAAATTGTTTGATAATGATTGTTTTTTTTGATTGTTTGATTTTGATAGACCAAAAGTAGCCACTCGATTTAACTTCTTGAAATACTTTTGACCGAACTGTTGATTTTGATGGATGAATTGAAACTTTTCTCAAAAATGATTACAAATTGTTCAATTGATTGGTTTTTTTGTCGTTGCTGATGGTCCAAAAAAGTCCTACAAAAAAGAACTGATTGGCAGTTTGTCTGATGGCAGCCCGCTCAAAAACACCATTTGTATTGGGTTGATTGGCATATTGATAGCCAAAAATATTGTCAGCATTCGTAATATTTGAAACCGAGAAATACAAGATTTTTTGTGGCGTAATCAAATAGGCCCAATTAGCACTCAGATTGTGAAATGATTTGGTTTTCGATGCCATAAAAGTTTCTTGATTCGGATTGTTGTAAGGGCGTCCGGAATTCCAATTGTACGAAAACCCAACTTGCGATTTGAGCGCGTCAACCCAATATTTTCCGACCAAAGAGGCTGTGTGTTTTGCCACAAAATTGGGCGTCACTTTTGATGGATAATTTCTAAAATCTCTTTGTGTGTCGATGAACGAGTACGAAATCCAATAT
Source organism: Flavobacterium sp. (assembly GCA_040379105.1). Lineage (GTDB taxonomy): Bacteria > Bacteroidota > Bacteroidia > Flavobacteriales > Flavobacteriaceae > Flavobacterium. Next base: position 6,466 of record JBEILV010000058.1, on the reverse strand, counting down.
TCTAGGTTTTTGATGCTTTTATTGTCTCTGTAAAAAACATCCAATCCTTTTGCATAACCATTGCCGTCATTGGAAAACTGACTGTTCCAAGTAGGCGTGGGGTTGTCAAATTTGATCAATTGATCATAATCTTTTTGATAAATTTCAACTCTAAGCAATTTCCCGTCGTCTTGCCATTGGTAATTAGCCAAATAATGTGCGGAAAATTGATGGTTGAGAGACGAACTGTATTTCAAAACATCCTGATTCGGACTTTGGTAAAAATGACCGAATGCCCCAGAAATCTGACTTTTTTTATTCAATTGATACGCCACAGAAAGGCGTGGTGCCACTTTCGTTTCAGACAAAAGAACATTGTGTGTCATTCTTGCGCCTGCTTTCAAAGCAAAATCATTGGTCAGCGTGATGTCGGTTTCAGAATAGAACGCCCAAATATTTTCGTTGTATGCCGTTGCAAATCCGTTGCTGTTTGAAACTATGTTTTCGTCAAAATGAGTGTTGAAAAAATCCATTCCAACCACCGCTTGCACTTTTTGATTGAATTTTTTCGAAAGTTTTGATTTTAAATGCGTTGCCAATTCGGTGTTGTCAATTTCGTTGTTCGGCACTTTGATTTTTGTGTTCGTCAAACCAAAACTTCCGCCTGTTTGCCAAGTCCAATGATTGTCAAAATATTGTTTCAAATGGATATTTTGATACAAATTCGTGTTTTGCAATTTCACATTTTGTAAGTCATCAAAATTTATATCTTCCTGATTTACATTCAATTCACTTCCGTCAAAAGCGGTATAAACTTTCAAAAGTCCGTTTTTTACTTTTTTTCTATACACCATTTCGCCACCCAAAGATTGGAAGGGTTTGTTCCAACGCACATTTTGTGGCACCAATTCTTGATAAGGCGCTAAATTGGTGTAAGCAACATTAAATGTCAACGACGATTTTTCCCATTTTTGCGTATTTCCCAATCCTAAACCAACCGTCATCAATGAAATATCTGTCTGGTTTTGAGTGGCTTCGTCTTGCGTATTCAGTTCCAAAATTCCAGAAAGTGCATTGCCAAATTCCGCACTGTAAGCTCCCGTAGAAAACGAAATTCCTTTAAAAAGAAAAGGCGAAAACCGACTTCTCGTAGGCAAATTTCCTAAAGTTGCACCATAAGGTTGCGCCACCCGAATGCCGTCTATAAACGTTTGCGATTCCGATGCATCGCCGCCGCGCACAAACAATCTGCCGTCTTCGCCCACCGTTTGCACTCCAGGCAACGTAGCCAAAGCGCCAATAATATCGCCCGCAGCTCCCGCAGTTGTCACAATATCAAGGGGTTTCAAAACAGACGCTTTCGCATTACCTCCCGCTCTAAAATTGCCCGCCGTCAGCACCACAGCATCCAAACTGTTGATCGATTCCTCCAATTTTACAACCAAATCTTTCATTTCAGTCACAGGTTTTACGATCGTTTTTGTTTCGAACGACACATAACTAATCACTAATCTTTGCGAGCCGCTTTCGGTAGTTTCAAACCTAAATCGTCCTTCCGCATCCGAAATTCCGCCGTCGTAAGTGCCTTCAAGATAAATGTTTGCGCCTTCAATCGGGTTGTTTTTGGTGTCCGTAACAATGCCTTCAATGGTGGTTTGTGCAGATGTTTGTAAAACCATAAAGAACATCAAGAAGCCCAAAATCGTTTTCATTTGTAAATGTTGTAAGAAGTTCATGTTGCTTAATTTTGATACAAATCAACCGCAATTCATGTCGCCACGCAAAACAAAAAAACCGAACTGTAGAATTTCTAAGATGAATTGTTTTTTTAGGAGCTTTATCCAGCTTTTCATTCCAAGCTTTTTCAGCAAAGCCTTTTTTTCTAAGGCAAGAAAGGAGCTTCTAAAGTCGCTCTTTCTTGCCAAGAAAAAATAGGCTTTGCTTTCAAAAGGCTTTTCATTTCAATCTGGGCTAGGAACAAAACTTCGAATCATTTTGAACATCAAACAAACATTTGAGGATACAATAGAAATCAAAATTATTGCTCTACTCTATCACAACAGTTCAAGCGAAACCATTGTGCATCAGGCATTTTGTTCTGTCTGATTTGAACACGATATGCAGCAGTAGAAGGCGCCAATTTTTTCCGATTGTTTCCCCTGGTTCAAATGGATGGTAAAAATGTTTTGCCATAGCAATGGGCAATCATTTTTAAAAGTTTAAATGGGTAGCTGTTGTGCAAATACATTGTTGGCCTCAGCCAAATAATGGTTGTCTTTTTTAACTCAAAACAATAGCACAATTTAGATTTTTCTATCCATCTAAAACAGCGCTCATTACTTTTTTTCGCTAAAAAATTAGGTGTTTTTTTTAAAAAGCGAGAAGATTTTTTTACCGATAGTGATTATAATTAAAGCCAAAACACCCCCGACCAATCCGAAGAAAAATTCTTTTAATATCGATGGCCAACCCGGTAAAGCATGATGTAAAAAATCAATATTGTGCGCAAATATGCCACCAGAAACAAGAATTAAAGCGATGGTTCCAATCACTGACAACGCCTTGATTACTAGAGGAAGCGATTTTACTAAAAGCAGTCCCAAACCATTCAAAAATCCTTTTTCATTTGATTTTTTAATCAGCTGAAAACCAAAATCATCCATCCGAACGATTAAGGCTACAATGCCATAAACGCCAACGGTTGCAATAATTGATACAGCAGATAAAGTTAAAATTTGCAGACTTAATTCTTTGTCCAAAACGGTACTCAATGCAATGATAACGATTTCAACCGAAAGGATAAAATCAGTCGTGATCGCTGATTTTATTTTTACTTTTTCTAATTCATCCGATTGATTTGCAACTTCAATTTCAACTTTTTCCGCAGTTTGCTTTTTGTGAAAAAAGTATTCAACGATTTTTTCCACACCTTCAAATGCAAGATAAAAACCACCAACCACTAACATAATAATGATGGCAATAGGTAAAAACACATTCAAAATCAGAACGATGGGTACAATAATTAGTTTGTTAAGAAATGAGCCTTTCGTAATAGCCCACAACACAGGAATTTCTCGAGATGAAACAAAGCCAGTTGATTTTTCGGCGTTCACTGCTAAATCGTCGCCGAGAATTCCAGCTGTTTTTTTTGTAGCAAGTTTGGCGTTGATCACAACATCGTCCATCAAGGCTGCGATGTCGTCTAAAATTGCAAAAAATCCTGAAGCCATTGTTTTTTATATTTAACTATCGATTATTACTTTTTTTAATACTTAATTTAAGTGACTTGTTATCAATTTTTTAAGCTATTTTTCCATAAATTGTGTTGCCTGTTTTTATTTTTCAGTGCAACTCAAAGTGTTTCCTATTCAGAAAGCAAATGTACCTAAAAATCAATCAAAAATCTTTTCGCTGTTGCTTTTAAAGTATTTTTTTGCTGTTTCGCTTTTTGATTTAAAGTGCGTCCAAAGCAAAAAAAAATCAAACTTACCCAATCATTTCAATGATTTTTTCAATCGAAACAACTTCTTGTGCACCCGTTTTTAAGTTTTTGATTTTATATTGATTTTGTTCCATTTCCGCATCTCCCACCAAAATCGCAAACGGAATATTTCGCTTGTCGGCATATTGAAATTGTTTCGCAATTTTTGCTGCATCAGGATATAATTCGACGTTGATCCCAGCTTTTCTCAGCTTTTGAATGCCTTTGAGTGCATACAACGATTCGTTTTCGCCAAAATTCAGAAAGATAGCTTTAATGTTGTTACTCACTGTTTCTGGAAACAATCCGAGTTCTTCTAAAACCAAATAAATTCTGTCTAAACCAAACGAAATGCCAACGCCACTCATGTTTTTCAATCCGAAAATGCCTGTCAAATCATCATAGCGACCGCCGCCACCAATCGAACCCATCGCTACTTTTGGGGCTTGCACTTCAAAAATAGCACCTGTGTAATAATTCAAACCACGCGCCAAAGTAACATCCAAATCGAGTAGGGCAGTGGACAAACCTAAAGCTTCAACTTGCGAAACCACGAACCGAAGTTCGTTCACGCCTTTGCTGCCTTCTTCAGATTTTTGAAGTAAAATTCCCAATTGGGTTAATTTTTCGTCCGTAGAACCATGCAATGAAAAGAGCGGTTGCATTTTTTCAATCGCTTCGGCTGTAATTCCTTTTTCAGTCATTTCTGCTTTCACACCGTCTTCGCCAATTTTGTCTAGCTTGTCTAAAGCGACTGTGAAATCAATCAATTTGTCTTGTGCGCCAATCACTTCTGCAATGCCCGCCAAAATTTTACGGTTGTTCATTTTAATAGTAACGCCTTCCAAATGTAAAGCCGTAAAAACTGCATCATACAATTGTACAAATTCGACTTCTTGAAACAACGATTGCGAACCCACCACATCTGCATCACATTGGTAAAACTCACGAAAACGTCCTTTTTGCGGATTGTCTGCGCGCCAAACAGGTTGCGTTTGATAGCGTTTAAACGGAAAATCTATTTCGTTTTGGTGTTGCACCACATATCTTGCAAAAGGAACAGTCAAGTCGTATCGAAGCGCTTTTTCGGATAATGAACTTGAAAATTTAGGATAGTTTTTGTCTTCAAATGCTTTTAAATCTGCTTTCCCAACTTTATCCCCCGAGTTCAAAATCTTAAAAATCAAGCGATCGCCTTCTTCACCATATTTTCCCATCAAAGTTTCCGAATTTTCGAAAGAAGGTGTCTCAATGGGCTGAAATCCAAACAGTTCAAATTGCGTTTGGATCGTTTTCATAATATAATTTCTTTTGGCAACTTCTTGCGGATTAAAATCGCGTGTGCCTTTAGGAATGCTTGGCTTTTTTGACATTTTGATGTGATTTATTTTAAAGAGCACAAAAATACTTTTTTTAGTCGGAATTTTATTGCATTCTCGGTCTTATGTCTTTTTGAAAAGGGAATTTATTTTTTAGAAGTTTTGAACATAATTTGTAACAATTCGCCTTGAAACCTTACAAATGGTGCATGACTGGATTGTTTGTAGAAAATATAAAAATTGCATTGAGTTCCATCAGAACCCAATTGCTCAGAACGATTTTAACGATTGTAATCATTGCCATTGGAATTACGGCCTTGGTGAGTATTCTGACCGCAGTAACCGCATTTGAAAGCGATCTTTCAGATGAGTTTTCGTCGATGGGTGCCAATACTTTTCGCATCAATCAATACGACACTCAAATACAAGTAGGCGGCGGCAGGCGAGAGGAGCGCACAAAAGTGCATCCTGTGATCAATTATAATGATGCTGTTGCTTTCAAAGATAAGTTTGATTCGCCTTTTGCAACAACTTCCATTTCGTTTACTGCTACGAGAAATGCGGAAGTGAAATTTGAAAACAAGAAAACCGATCCCGATGTAAGTATTGTTGGGATTGACGAGAATCATTTTTCGAATGCTGGTTTAGTGATTGAAGAGGGTAGAAGTCTGAACAATTTTGATGTCAGCAATAACAATTTTGTGTGTGTAGTGGGTTCAGATTTTAAAAAGAGTTTGTTTAAAGATGTGAATCCATTGAATCAAACCATTTCGCTTCGAGGAGCAAAATTTAAGGTCGTTGGGATTTTGGAAGAAAAGGGTTCTACTTTTGGAAATAGTGAAGATTTGCGTGTTTTTATCCCCATTCAAATTGCACGTTCCTTGTTTTCGGCTGCCAACATCAATTATAGCATCAGCGCCATGGTGACTAAAAACGAACTTTTAGAAGAGTCTATTGGTCAGGCCACTTTGGCAATGCGCCGTGTGCGAAAGCTCAATCCTGCACAAGAAAATAATTTTGGTGTGTCCAGAAGCGATGAGTTGATCAATCAAATATTATCCATCACGGGCACTTTAGGAATTGCGGCTTGGTTGATAGGTATCGTAACAATTTTTGGCTCTTCCATTGCATTAATGAACATTATGCTGGTATCCGTAACCGAAAGAACCCGAGAAATTGGCATCCGAAAAGCGTTGGGCGCAAAAAGATCGACTATTGCTTTTCAGTTTTTCACAGAAACATTGGTCATTGGACAATTAGGCGGTTTTGTTGGCATCGTTTTCGGCATTATTTTCGGAAACATATTCGCTTCTTTGCTCGAGTTTAGTTTCATCATTCCTTGGATGGCCATTTTTGCCGCCGTGACCACAAGTTTCATTGTTGCCTTGTTTTCAGGATTGTATCCAGCCATTAAAGCATCAAAACTCGATCCTATCGAGGCGTTGCGACATGAATAGTTACTTCATTGCTGTGATCATTCGGTCATTTTTCGATGAACAAAAAATGATGATTGTTGAATCCTCGGAGTTAATTAAAAAAAATTAATAGGAAATAATACATTTTTGCAATCGATATTCCGATTGGGAATTTGTTTACTTTTCTTCGTTGAGTACGGATTCTATTTGGCTGTATATTTCAATTAATTTTTTGTGATTTGGATTTTCTTTATGAAACATAAAGGAAGTGT
>JBEILV010000057.1:0-15819 GCA_040379105.1 Flavobacterium sp. | reverse complement strand
TGGTATGCGGGCGTTGGTGGAGGTTTTGGAAGTTGGTCGAGAGAAAAATACAACGACTACAACGGCGACAGCGGAACATTTATCATCGCTGCTGGAAACATCGGAATCGAATACAATTTTCCGGGTGCACCAATTCTTCTTTCACTCGATTTTAGACCAGAATTCTATGTCGGTGGAGATGATTACAGAAATGACAATCTAAATTCAGATATCGGTTTAGGTATTAGATACCAATTTTAGAAATTCGTTGAAATCAAAAAGTCGCTTTGAAGAAATTTAAAGCGGCTTTTTTTATTGAATTACAATCTGTTTTTTGGAATTGATTTTCACAATACACATCGGATAAGAAATAGCCATCGTGACATTTTCGCCCATTTTTGGTGATGTTTCCTTCACTTTCACAATGATGCTGTTGGGAGTTTCCTCCACGCTTTCCACCGTAATGTCATATCCACCCGTTGATTTCATGCCCATATTTAAAATCATAAAATTGGATGTTTCGATATCACTTTCTTTGATTTTTCCTTTTAATTCCTCCATCCCAAGTAGCATTTTCACTTCTTTGGGTTCAGTGACCAACTCGTAAAACTTAATTTCCGAACCTAAATAATGACTTTGAAACAAGACTTCGTATAATATTTCAGTATCTTGATTGCTTACATTTTTTTTTGAACTACAAGCATTTAGGATAAAAATGATTGTAAAAAGGGACATTATTTTTTTCATAATAGTACTTTTTCATTCACAACTTTTTGGTATAAATCTTCATACAAAGGCAAAATATTTTGAATGTCAAATTGATTGACATTCTCTAATGCGTTCTTTTTGAATTGATTAAGTGTGTTTTCATCGCTCAAAATCTTAATTGCATTGCTTGCCATTTCGTGCACATCGCCTACGTTGCTTAAATAGCCCGAATAACCATGTTTGTTTACTTCTGGCAAACCACCCGAATTACTAGAAATGACTGGCACGCCGCAAGCCATCGCTTCCAAAGCAGCCAAACCAAAACTTTCTGTGGAAGATGGTAAAAGAAACAAATCACTGAAACACAAAATCGCTTCAATTTCGCTGCTGTTGCCAAAAAATATCACTTTATCGGAAATTGATAATTCTTCACACAATTGTTCCGCTTTTTCCTTTTCAGGCCCCTCGCCTACCATCATTAGTTTGGCGGGAATTTGTTTTTGAATTTCATTGAAAATCAGAACAATATCACTAATTCTTTTAACCGCCCGAAAATTGCTGATGTGTGTGATGATTTTTTCGTCTTCTTTTGCCATCGCACTTCTGAAACAAGGCACTTGATGACTTTTAATTTTGTTGGTTTCGATGAAGTTTGGAATCACTTCAATGTCTTTTTTAATATCGAAAAGTTTGAATGTTTCTTGTCTTAAACTTTCAGAAACCGCCGTCACCGCATCTGATTTATTGATGCTAAAACTCACCGCGGGTTTGTAGTGTGGATGATTGCCTACGAGCGTAATGTCAGTGCCGTGTAAAGTTGTGATCATCGGGATGTTGATGCCCTCGGCTTTGAGCATTTGTTTGGCCATATATCCTGCATACGCATGAGGAATGGCGTAATGCACGTGCATTAATTCGATGCCATGCAATTTGACCATATCGACCAATTTGCTTGAGAGCGCCAATTCATAAGGTTGGTAATGAAAAAGCGGATATTCAGGCACGTTGACTTCGTGAAAATGCACATTCGGATTCAACAATGCCAATCGAACGGGTTGTTTGTAGGTAATAAAATGAATTTCGTGACCTCTTTTAGCGAGCTCATGACCTAATTCTGTGGCAACAACTCCGCTTCCACCAAAAGTGGGATAACAAACAATGGCTATTTTCATTGAAAATTGGGGATTATAAATTGAATTGAAACAAATATAGGGAATTTAAAAAAGGGATTGAGGGTTAACTCTTTTTTTAGGTGCTAATTTTTTCTTGTAACTTAGCGTGAATACTTTATGTAACTTATTGTGAATGCTTTGTGTTACTTTGTGTGACTGCTTTGTGTAACTTCGTGAAATAGCTATTACACAAAAAACACAAAGCAAATCACAAAAAACACAACCGTGAAGCATAACATCGAACACCAACAATATTTATATTCCTTCTTAATTTTCACAATCAAGGATTTAGACTTTCAAAAAGTTTTTAAAAATCCAACCGTTATAACTTATGATTGAAAAGTCTTTTTGGGTTGCCCCGTGAATGATGAGAGCGTCATATTTTATGTGACTTTCTAGCTGAACTGAACTTTGCCATAGCTCTGAAAACGACTTACTTTTTAATTCATGGATTAAGTTGGGTTTGTTTTGTGCCAAAGAAATGGCTTCAAAAATAAAAAACAAGTTGTTGGAATGATCGTCTGCAATCAATGGAAGGATATTGTTTTTTCAATTTTATTATTGTAAATCACTTCACAAGTATAAATTTCGCCATGAATCAATTCAAAAAAAGGTTTTCCATATTTGATGAGTGCTTGGTATTGAATATTTCCTTCGCTGTTGTATAAAGCTGCATTAAAATCAAATTGATTACACGTAGGACATTTTATAATATTCCCATCAAAGAAATAGGCTTCAATTTTACAATTTGGACAAATAAATCGGTCATACATTTTGTTTTCTTGCATTTATTTTCACCTTATATTTTAGTTGCTCTTAATTTCTAAAAAAATGAATCAATCTAATGATTTGTTCGGTTCTCAATCCATTCAAAAAAAACATAATGGAAATGTTTACTATAAGGATAAACCAAAATGAGATAAAAGAAGCCAAATGATTATTTTTCATGATTTTAAAAAACAAATTTACTATGAAAAATATTTGAACAATGCTGTACTAAATAAAAATTTGAAAAAATGCATCTACACGATTTGAGATAAACAAAATAGATATTGATATTAAGAAAATAGAAAAAACAACAACCAGATTGATAAAAATCTTTCTAATTAATATCATTTGTAAGCTTTTAACTTTCATTTATTCTAAAAATATAATTAATGACTGCGTTTATCATAAACTTTCAAAATAAAAGATTTAATTCTCTTTTGCATTTTCTCTTAAAAAAAGGAATGATTAAAATCATTGATAACATTAACATAACCTACAATCAACGCAACTCGAGGGAAGTGAATGAATCTAACAATTGTTAAAAAATGAAAAACAACACAGTTCACAACAACCTCTTTTGATACAGCAACGAGAAACCAACACAAATCAACAAAGATCTATGAGAACTTTTCAAGTTATTGCAGGAATTTTTACACTCACATTTTTAAGCAGTTGCACAATGAATGACGAATTAGGCGGACTTACTGCGATGCCTGTTTTGGGCGATATTTATGCAGAAGTAGAAGAAAATCCTTTTGTGCAAGTAGCAGACCAGCCCGTTTCCACCTTTTCCATTGATGCCGATGGCGCTTCTTATGCCAATGTGCGTCGATTTATTCAGCAAGACCAACAATTGCCCCCAAAAGCCGCAGTACGAACTGAAGAACTCATCAATTATTTCAACTTAGATTATCCATACACAGACCCTTCACATCCAATCAATTTGAATGGCGAAGTGAGTCCGTGCCCGTGGAATGAAGCCCATAAATTGGTTCGCATCGGCATCAAAGGTCAACCCATAGCGCAAAACCAGTTGCCTGCTTCCAACTTTGTTTTTCTGATTGACGTGTCGGGTTCGATGGGCAGCGATGATAAATTGGAACTGTTGAAAAACGGATTTAAACTTTTTGTGGACGAACTCACCGCCGAAGATCGTGTGGCAATCGTCACCTACGCAGGTGCGGCGGGCGTGGTTTTGCCTTCTACTACAGGCAACAACAAAACAATCATCAAACAAGCCATTGATGCTTTAGGTTCGGGCGGAAGCACTGCGGGCGCAGAAGGCATCATCACGGCTTATGAAATTGCCCAGCAAAACCTGATTCAAGGTGGCAACAACCGAATTATCATCGGCACCGACGGTGATTTTAATGTAGGTCCGAGCAGCCAAGAAGAGTTGGTTGCATTGATTGAGGAAAAAAGAGATCTAGGCATTTTCCTCACTGTTTTAGGTGTGGGAAGAGGCAATTTGAACGATGCTGCTTTAGAGCAAATTGCCAACAACGGCAATGGTACTTATGAATATATCGACACGATTGAACAACTCAAAAAAGTGTTTATTTATGAGTTTAGTAAGTTTTACACGGTGGCAAAAGATGTGAAAGTACAAGTGATTTTTAATAGCGACAATGTAGAAGCTTATCGATTGATTGGTTATGAAAACAGGTTGCTCAACCAAGAAGATTTCACCGACGACACAGCAGATGCCGGCGAAATTGGCGCCAATCAATCCATTACGGCATTGTATGAAATTATTCCAAAAAGCAATCCTTTTTTTAGAAATGTACCCACTTTCACAGTCGATTTTAGATACAAAAACCCGAATGCTGAGGTAAGCATCCCGATGGAATTGGTCATTTTTGATGCAGGCGAGACATTTGCAGATGCTTCTGATTTTATGAGATTTACATCGAGTGTGGCTTCTTTTTCTATGTTAATAACTAATTCGCCCTACAAAGGCACAAGCAATTACAACGATGTATTGCAAATTTTAAACAGTACCCAGTTGAATGACCCATATCAATTGAAAGCCGAATTCGTTCAATTGGTAAACACTGCAATGAATTATTGATTGTGGTTTTTTAAAAAAAACAATCAGAATTTAATTGTCTTGGTTTTTTGGGGAAAGTTGAGCATCGGAAAGGTTGTGGGAAAAGAACATTTACATATTAAATGTTCCTTTTTGACTTAAAGTAATTCAAATTAATAGCTTAGCAACATCAATCGCTCTTATGTTTTATGGAACTATTTTTACTTTTGCCTCAATTTTTTAAATCAATGGTTACTTTAGACAATATCGAAAAGTATTTGTGGTTTATATGAATAGATTTGTTGATGAAAAAACAACGTGTTTGATAATTTTTAAATTATTGAAATGAAAAAAATTCTATTGATAGCAGCCCTCTATATTACTTTTTCTTGCCAAAAAGAAAAACCTAATCCATTTCTCAACAATCGGAATATTGAAAAAGTTGTTGACAACGAGACCATCAAGAGTAAACATCCTAATCCATTTCTTGGCAGTTGGTATTTTGATCAAATTGTAGATAACGACACTATCAAGAGTAAATATCCAAACTATTTAATAGAGCATCGTTTTAGTTCGAATTACAATTTTGAAATCGTCAACGATTCAATATTTGACTTTAAAGATGGGTTTTATTACTACATCGCAAACAAACGCTGGAATGAAAACGATGACGCAAAACCGATGAGAAGCTCTTATTATTTAGGCTCAAAAACAAATTATAAAGTTCATGATTCGAATCTCATTTATTACAACAAAGCTTCAAAAGATTGGGATACAATGAAGATCCATAAAATTTGGAACGATACGATGATTGTTCAAGGACATGAACAAGCGCTTTATCAATTGGTGCGAAACCAAAATAATTTTTTCGATGATACAAGTTATGATGCCATCACGATAGACAGAAGTCCTTGTTTTGGAAGTTGTCCTTTCAATGCAACGTATATTGACAGAAAAGGCAATTTCTTTTTCAAACCTTACCAACACAATACAGCCTATCTCAATATGCAGGCACAACTAGACCCTGAAACGATTGCTTATTATTTCAATTTATTTGACAAAATTCCAATTTCAAAACTCGAAGACCATTACACCTTTAGTGCAACTGACAGTCAAAACAATACCGTTTCGTTTTTTAAAGAGGGAAAAATAGTGAAAACCATTAGTTGTTATATTGAAAACCCGATTGATTTGAAAAAGGCCTATTCGGAATTGAGCTTTGCCTATCAAAATGTAAAAGTTGAGGATGATCCTTATTTTATATTTGACAACTATGTGTCACTTCATACTTTTTCAACTGGCAAATTAGACTTTCGATTGAAAGAATCTGAAGGTTTTTTTCTAGAAATTGCATTACGACTAGGAAAAGAAGTTCAAACGGCATTCAAGCCTTTGTATGAATTAAAATTTAGTCTTTTGGGTAAAAAATCAGATGTTAAGAAAATAACCACCGATGGAAGATTTTATCGCATTGAAATGAACAACGGCACAACAAAAACCCTTGATATTGGCTATCATTTCATTGAAAAAAATCCTTTAATAAAGAAAAACAGAATATTTTAATTTTTCAAATGCAGTGATAAAAAAATAGATTGATAACGCCGCTAAACCAAAATAATTCAAATCGAGTTAAAAATAAAGTGTTGTTTTTTGAAATTGATAAGAGTCTTTTTGAGCTTTCATTGATTTTATAAACAATTTTAACCACTATAAAATAGATCCATTGTTCGACAACAAATTTCTATAATCCATCCGTCTTTATAGCTATTCAGGGGTTTTGTAGTCCTTATTTCTTACCACAACATTCACTATACAACATATTTGACTATGGCAGAAATATGCTATTTTCCGAAATAATAATCAGTTAAATTGAGTGATACTGCGGATTTACAACTAAAAAAGGTTTCATTAAAAATCATTACAAAATTGATATTTAAATGGAATAATTTTTACGTTGTTTACTTTTTGTAGTTTGTTTTTTTATTAAAATTTAAATTTATGTAGGTATATTTAAAAAATATTACAAATTTAAATTACTTTTTATGATTAGAAAAATGACACTTTTTTTTGGTTCTTGGTGGCGCAATGGTTTCGGCTCAAACGATTCCTGTTACCTTCGAATCGGGGGTTACTTTAGGTACCAATTGGATTGGTGACAACGTGACTTCTGTTGCCATCGTAAACGATCCTGCTCCGGGTGGAACAAACGGGCAAGTAGGACGAATTATAACAAATGCAAACGCAGTGCCATGGCAAAATGCACAACTTTTATTGAACACAAATTATCTTGATTTGACCAATGCCACAGGAAGCAAAATCGTTACACTTTCTGTCTATTCAACCGTTGCTATAGATTATTTGTTTAAAGTGGAAGACCCATTAAACGGTGAAGCAAACACGCAAACAGCGGCTTCTCACAACGGCTCGGGATGGCAAACATTGACATTTGACTTTAATCTTCCTGCTCAAAATGGCCCTGTTCCAAATGATCAGTATAAAAAGTTGGTATTTTTCCCGCTGTTTAACAAAAATGCAAATGACTTTAACGCTGCTTCTGTAACCACAACATTCATCGACAATTTGAATGGTGAAGTAGGCGCTGCTTTGAATGCACCCGAGCCACTCGCATTGATCGAAGATTTTGAAACGGGAATCGTCGTAGGTGACAATTTGATTGCGGACAACATCACTTCATTCACCATCGTTCCAGACCCTGCCGCTGGTGGCATCAATGGAAATGTCGGAAGAATTATAACCAATGCAACCACTGTGCCTTGGCAAAATGCGCAGTTAATTATGACTGCCAATTACTTGGATTTAACTGGCAACAACAAAACTGCTACTTTAGATGTTTATTCAACAGTGCCTGTGGATTATTTAATGAAAGTTGAACAACCACTGAACGGTGGCGTTATTACACAAACGGCTGCTTCGCATGCTGGAAATGGTTGGCAAACGCTAACTTTCGATTTTAATTTTCCAGCTCAAAATGGTCCTTCGCCTAACGACGAATACAAAAAAATTGTATTTTTCCCATTGTTCAACAAAGTTTTAAATGATTTCAACGGAACGCCAGGCAATGCTGGAGTTACCACTACTTTTATTGACAAGTTAAGAGGTGCGCTTGGAACACCTATCATCACGCTAGGCGCAGGAACCTGTATCACAACTTCAAATGTAGCTTCAGAAGGTTCGTTTTCAGTAGGATATAAAGTTGTTTACGAAACTTTACCAAACGGAACAGATGTTAAAATCACGTACACACTTTTAGACACTGACAAACAAGGACTTGTAGCTTTCTTGCAGAGAGAAACACCGTTTGCAGAATCCAATTTAAATTTCGTTTCTGCTCAAACTTGGACTACAACTTTAACGAACCAAACGCCAGGTGCGGTGATTAGCTATCGTTGTAAATTCGCATTTGCAGGCGGATTGGCAAATACGCTCTATATTCCTTACACGGTAGGAACGGATTGTTCGGCAACAAACGACGTAACTGCGCAGGCTAACTTTACTGCAAGTGTTGGTGATGTTACCTTCAGCTCTATCCAATTATTATTAAACGCTACGGATTTGTCAGGTTTAGTTGTTTATACAATTACTTACAATGGCATGACCCAAACTGTTTCAGGTCAAGCTGGCACACCAATTTCTCTAGTTTTAGGTGCTTTATCAGCGGAAACAGTATATTCTATTACGGTCAGTGCAAGCGATTTAGCAGGCAACGTAGCTTCAAACAACCCAATCACTTTATCAGCCACAACAGGCGCAAGCACGAATACGCCTTGTGAAGGAACAGATTCTGAAGCTTCGGAAGGTTCATTCGAAGTTGGATACACCTACGAACTTGAAACCAATGGAACAGATGTAACAATGACCTTTGAGTTGTTGGATAATAAAGTGGGAGTTGTAGCTTATTTGTTCAGACAAACGCCATTTCAAGAAACTCAAATGACATTAGTTCCTGGAACTAGCAAAAAATTCTCATCGGTAGTAACGAATCAAACCATTGGAGAAACGATTGTTTATGCTTGTAAATTCGCTTTTGCAGGTGGTTTAGCCGTGACCAAATATTTTGAGTATGTGGTAGGCGATGATTGCGCATTGAGCAATGATTTATTTGAAACAGCAACTTTCAGCGTTTATCCAAATCCAACTTCAGATGTTTGGACAGTAAAAACAAACCAAACAAATGTGCAGTCGATAGCTCTTTTTGACGTTTCAGGCAAAAAAGTAATGAGTCAGCAAACCAATCATCAAGAAGTAACCATCGATAGCTCAAATTTGATGAAAGGAATGTATTTCATTCAAATTCAAACGGCACAAGGTGTTGAAACCATCAAAGTGTTGAAAAATTAATTCACTTTAGTTAGTTATCCAAAAGCCTCGCAATTTATTTTTGCGGGGCTTTTTTATGATACAATAAATTTCAATTTCATGCATTATAAATGTATCTGTAACTACTTTAGTATTTTAAAAACTGAATAACAAATGAGCCACTTTCGCATGCAAGCCTATTTTGTCAAAACATTGAATAGTTACAATCTTCTATTTTGTAGTATCGTGTTTGTTTTCTTTGGATTCGCCTATGCCCTATTTGTTTTTTCTACCCTTGGCATTTTGATTGCCTATTATTGCTTTTGCACTTTTCATAAAAACGAACATTACATGTTTTTGAACATTGGCTTGTCTATGACGAAATTATTACGAAGTTTATTCTTGGTCAATCTACTACTTGCAGCATTTGGCTTGTTCATTTATTTTCTATTGAAGCCATGATGAATCAATTTCAAATATCCGATGTCAATCACCATTTTGATGGAAAATCTATCTTAAGTGCCGTTTCGCTTGAAATCAATACGGGCGACATCATTGGGCTGTTTGGTCGCAACGGCACCGGGAAATCAACCTTATTGAAGATTGTTTTTGGTGTTCTTAAGGCAAATCATGTTTCATTGTATTTCAATCAACAACCAATAGATCCAAAGAAAGTGATTGAAAAAAAATTGATGGGTTATTTACCTCAAAATTCATTTTTACCCCAATCAAAAAAAGTGAGAGATGTCATTCCTTTATTTTTTGATGAAAGTGAAAAACAAGACCAGATTTTTTATGCTCCAAAAATTGGATCCTTTGATCAGAAAAAAATCGGACATCTATCTTTGGGCGAATTGAGATATTTAGAATTTATCATCCTTGCGCATTTAGACCATCCATTTTTACTCTTAGACGAACCATTTTCGATGATTGAACCTCTTTATAAAGAAGCAATTAAGGATTATAACCGTTTGATCAAACACAAAAAAGGACTGTTGCTTACCGATCATTATTTTGATGATGTGTTCCAAGTAACAAACAAAAATTTTTTAATTAAAGAGGCAAAATTGATTCCTATTTGCGGAAAAGAAGATCTGCTTGCGCACCAATACTTGAATACGATGTAGCGCCATCTTACGACATTTTCAAAAATAAATGGCACTTTCATGTAAGAATTTAGATGTTAAAAAAGACAAAAAATTTGTATTTAATACTATTTTAGAAGGCTTTATAAAACCAAAAAATGCGCGCTCAATCAATCCCCTTTTTTATTTTATTTGTTTTCAATTTTGTATCTCAAACCTCTTTTTGTCAAATAACAGAAAATTTTGAAAAAGGCAGTTATACAGATTTTTCTAATCAAATAACGGAAGGCTTTATCAAAACTGAAGCTTTTCAGGTGCTGACAGAGTCTATTTGCTTCAAAAAACAATTGACTGACAAAGCGTGCGAACCCTTAGACACATCTAAAATCAAAGTTTTTCAAACAGAAAATGGTAAATATTTCGAATTATTGACATTTAAAGTTGACAACGGTACAAAAGAAATAACCGCATTTGCCCATTTGATCGTTGAAGGCGAAACGATGTTGTACAAAAGTTTTTACAATGCATTAGAAGTATATATTGTTAAAAACAAAAACACTGAAAAAACGTTTGTATTGCAAAAAGACAAGTTTAACTCAGGCGACTTGGAGGTCACGAGAAATTTTTTTGAGCGTAATTTGAACATCGCAACCGAAGGATTTGCCGCCATTCACTATCAAAACATCATCTTCCGCGAAAAGCAATTTGTTGAAATCATCAATGCCTATAATTTATCGAAAGGATTTACAAGTAAGGTTTTGACTTACAAAGAAAAAAAATCTCGTTTCGTTATTCTCACCGCAGGTGCGGGCACTTATCAAAACGATAATGAATTTTTCATCAAAGCCATGCAACGCACTTATTATCCAAAAATCAGTCGTTCAACTTCTTTAAATGTGGGTTTGAGTTATTATCAATACATCGAGAACAACGATTTTAGTTTCAATTCCAGCAATTATAAAATCACAACACAACTCGTTTCGGTGCCGGTTCAAATTCAACAAAATATTTTAAATAAAGGACTTCGCCCCTATCTCTTTATAGGTCTCAATTTAAGCTACATTACTAAAAAAGACGCACTAGGACGAGAGCTGATTAAAAAGGGAATTCAAAATAATTACGGCATCGGCTATATGTATGGCGGAGGTGTTGAAGTGGACATCACAAAAAGATTTTTTTTGAAAAGTGAATTCAGACAAGAATCTTTTCAACATGCTTTGCTATTTGGAATCAGCTTTTTTTTCGAACGTTGAAAATCAGTAATTGCTAAATCTATACCATGGAAAATTCATTTCAAAAACTGCAAGATGCCGAGGCCAAAGCAGCCATATTATTCAATGAAATTGAAAAAAGAAATATCATCAAGCCTTTCGAAACCGAAGCATCGATCAATGATGCTATTTTTGATTTAGCTTACGAATTATTTGGAATTCAAAAGTATTGGCACAAACGAATCGTTAGAGCGGGCGAAAACACGTTACATCCCTATGATGAAAATCCGCCTAATTTGACATTGCAACCTGACGATATTCTATTTTTAGATTTTGGCCCGATTTTCGAAGATTGGGAGGCCGATTTTGGGCGTACTTACGTTTTGGGAAATGACCCCGACAAACATCGATTGAAAGCGGACGTTGAAACTTCATGGTACGAAATCAAAACTTGGTTCGATGCGCAAAAGAACATTTCTGGTGCAGAGCTGTATGCCTATGTTCAGCAAAAAGCCACTGATAAAGGTTGGGAATTAGGCGGCGAAATTGCGGGCCATTTGATTGGGCATTTTCCGCATGAAAAACTTCCGAAAGGTCAGAAGCATTTGTATATTCATCCTGAAAACTTTAATGATTTACGGGATTTAGATGCCAAGGGACAACCACGACATTGGATTTTGGAAATTCATTTTATAGATGCCGATAAAAAAATAGGCGGTTTTTTTGAACAACTATTTTTTTAATCATGCGTTTTTTTTAGCTGTACCGCTTTTGAGCAATCGAGTTTGTTTCGGTTAACGCTCTTTTTGCAATAGAGCTAAATAAAAAAGTTATTTTAAAAGACGTTCCAAATAAGAAACAATCTTCTAAAATAACTTTCAAATAACCCACTAAAAACTTTATGTTTTGGTGTGTTTTGTCTTTTGCTTATTGCACCAATTCAGCCACTTTAGCTCTCAATTCAGCACCGCGAATGTTTTTAGCAACAATCACACCTTTAGCATCTAAAATATAAACTGCAGGAATCGATTTTACATTATATAAAACAGCAATTGGATCATTCCAAAATTTGAGGTTCGAAACGTGCGTCCAAGTCAATTTGTCTTGTGCAATGGCATCTTTCCATGCTTGGTTATCGCCTTCTTTATCTAAAGAAACACCGATCATGGCCAAACCTTGGTCTTTATAATCGTTGTAAAGTGCTACCATATTCGGATTTTCAACTCTACAAGGACGACACCAAGAAGCCCAAAAATCAATAATCGTTACTTTTGCGCCCAAACTTTGCATCAAACTAACTTCTTGTCCTTCTGGCGTTTTTGCTTTGAAATCAGGAGCTTTTTGACCCACTTCAACAGAATTCAATTTTGAAATCGCTTCAGCTACTTTTTTGCCATATCTACCTTCTTGTAAAGGTTTTGCTAATTTTTCGAAGGCAGATTTCAATTTTGTAACATCAATTTCTGGGTTGTTTATTAATTCGCTTAAAATGATCACGCCAAACAAGGCATCAGAATTTTTAGACGCAAAATCAATTTGATATGTGTCAATTTTACCTCTCAAATCCATGTATTCTTTTCTTAAACGCTCTTGTGTCAATGTGTCTTGCTTTTCAACAGCTTCTTGCATCACCGCGTTGTTGTTGTTTTGAAAAGCCATCATTTCGTTTTGAATTTTCTTCATGCCCGAAATAAAACTTGCCACAGCTTCGTTGTTTTTTGTTCCTTTGAACGTACTTGTTTGGATACTGTCTTTGTAAATATTGGCTTCAATTTTTGCATTTTCCAACACAAAAAACGTCATTCCGTTGCCTTTTTCAGCTTTAATGTAATACAAATCTAATGTATCAACCGTTCCTTTTAATTCAAATTTACCGTTTTGAACCACCATTGTATCGATGTTTTTCATGCCGGTTTCAAGGTTTTTTTCATCTTGTTTGGTCAAAATCAAACGTGTACCATCCTCAAAATCAGTTGTTCCAACGATTGTAAATTCGTCTGCGCTGTTTTGACAACTCACAATCATCATAAAGGCAGCTACTGCCATAAAAATGTTCTTCATTTCAATAAAATTTATTTTTTGCAAATGTAATCTATCATTTGAACTACTACATATTTTTATTGAATATTTATAGTCAAAAGTGCTTATTTCCGAAGGTTAACACTAAATTAATGTGTCAAACTTATTATAAATTGTAAGTTTGTCAACCAAACACGAATTTTTTCAAAAATAAGCTCATGGTTCAAAAAATTTCCCTCTTCTTTTTTCTCTTCTTTGTTTTTCAATCAAATGCGCAAGTTGTCATCAACGAACTAGACTCTGACACTCCGAGTATTGACGACAAAGAATTTGTAGAACTTAAATCTGAAACTCCTTTCTTTTCCTTAGATGGCTATATCTTGGTGTTTTTTAATGGCTCATCTTCGGGTGGCAACACTAGTTACTTTGCACTCGATTTGAATGGTTTAACAACCAATGCCAATGGTTTGGTATTGTTGGGAAATGTAAACGTGACTCCTTATCCAGATCGTATTTTTTCAGACAACGTGATTCAAAACGGTGTCGATGCTGTGGCTATTTATCAAGCTTCCATTGACAGCTTTCCACCTGAAACCATCGCTACTTCTACCAATTTAATTGATGCATTGGTCTATGAAACCAGCGATCCTGATGCACAATCTTTAATGGATTTGTTAGGGGTTTGTTGTCAATATGATGAAAATTTAAACAATCAAAGTGCCACCCAATCCTTGCAAAGAAACAATGATGGCACTTATGCAACAGCGCTACCAACTCCCGGCGTAAATAACGATGGTAGCGGCATTTTTTTCAATCCTATTTCGATTGTTGCGAATACACAAAATTTAAGTGAAGGTGCGACGCTTACTATTGGTTTTTCTACGCAAGTGCCAGTTACTGACAACACGACTTTTTCTTTCACTTTGAACAACGGAAGTTTCAACAATACTGATTTTTCAGGGCAAACGACTGTTACCATCAACGCAGGCGAAAGCACAACGAGCACCACAATCACTATTTTAGACGATGATTTGGACGAAGGCGACGAGGTTTTGTCCATCAAATTCGCAATGCCACTACCTGATGGATTTGTTCGTTTTAACAATAATATTTCGATTCGAGTGGTGGACAATGATTTCACGCAAGCAGCTTGGGGAACTCCTCTAAACCCAACGTATGGTGTTGTAACGCCTTCCATTCCAGAAGGTTATTACGATTCGTTGATTGGAAAAGCTGGTAGTGAATTACGGCAAGCATTGCAAGCGATTATTGCCAATCCAGAGGTTGTGAGAGCGCACACGTATGGCGATGTGACCAACGTTTTATACATAGCAGATCAAAACCCTGAAAACAGCAATCAAGTGTGGCAAATGTATGTCGAAAGTGGCATTGCGAAACTAGATTTTCAAACCACTTCCAACAATAC
The DNA here is from genome assembly GCA_040379105.1 of Flavobacterium sp. Taxonomy (GTDB): domain Bacteria; phylum Bacteroidota; class Bacteroidia; order Flavobacteriales; family Flavobacteriaceae; genus Flavobacterium. The sequence continues at coordinate 1,105 of JBEILV010000057.1, read as the reverse complement.
AGGCAATTGGAATCGTGAACATATTTTTCCACAATCAAGAGGCGGATTTAGCAACGGAACGGAGTCTATTCCAACGGGCATCAACACTTGGTTGCCCACCAATGCAGACGATATTTTAGCAGGACATTCAGACATGCATCACATTCGAGCGGAAGATGGTGGCGAAAATAGTTCACGTGGCAACCGCGATTATGGTCTTGACGATTACAACGGCCCCGCAGGAAATCAAGGAAGTTGGAAAGGCGACGTGGCAAGGGCTTTGTTTTATATGGCGGTGCGCTACAATGTTTTGGAAGTTGTGAATGGCAATTTAGACAATGGAACACTACATCAAATCGGCGATTTGGCGAGTTTGCTGACTTGGAATTTTCAAGATCCATCCGACGATTTTGAAATGAACCGCAACAATTATATTTATAATTGGCAAATGAATAGAAATCCCTTCATAGATTATCCAGCTTTGGCTAATTATATTTGGGGAAGCAACGCAGGCGAAGTTTGGAATCCTTCGTTGAGTAATGACGATTTTAATGTATCTGAAATCATCATGTATCCAAATCCTGCGGCTGACTATGTTCAGATTTCAAACATAACAGAACCAACCACTGTTGAGATTTATAGTATTTCGGGCAGTTTACTCAACACTGAAAAAATTCAATCAAATGTTCAATTGCCAATAAACTATCCTTCAGGACTTTATTTGGTTCGGTTGATTCAAAATAATCAAGTAATCACAAAAAAATTACGTGTGAAATAAGTACAATTTAGTTTGAACGGATTTCTAATAAAAAAGAGTTCAGGTTTTACAACTTGAACTCTTTTTTTGAATTTACAACGACTTTTATAAATAGAAATTTGTTGCACAAAGTCAATCTTTGTGAACAAGAATTATAGTAATTTAAACTCGTATAACTTTAACAAGGCGCCTATTTTATATTCAAACGTTCTGCCCAATTGAGTTCGTTTGGTAGTTCTTCATTTGAAAATTCAAGATGAATAACACGCCTTTTTTTGTTGTTGGTGGTTCTACCTGAACTATGCAAAATCAGAGGTTTCATCATCATCACTCCACCTCGTTCCACCTTGCAAATGGTTTCAGTTTCTT
>JBEILV010000056.1:0-15844 GCA_040379105.1 Flavobacterium sp. | reverse complement strand
GTTTGTAATAAAAAAATTTTTATTTCATTAGTTTCAGCATTAATTTTGCAAGCCAATTGTCATTATAAACCGTGATTTTTTCGAGCAAATTGTCTGCTTTTAAAATAAATTGGTACAAATCGGTGGTTTGGTTGACAAAAAAAGTCGCTTCTTCGTTTTCCTTTTCGATAGATGAAATTTCTTTTAAAACTTTCAACGTTGGTTTGATTTCTCGTTTGCTTCGTTCTTTCGCAATCTTCACTGCCATTTCGTCTAAATCTTTTTCAGCATAAAAAAATTCACGACGTTCGCCTGATTTGTAATCTTTGTAAACCAAGCCCCAATCCATCAAAGCACGAAGATTCATACTGGCATTTCCACGAGAAATCTGCAATTCTTCCATGATTTCTTCCATCGAAAGCACGTGTTCAGAAACCAACAACAACGCATGAATTTGAGCCATGGTTTTGTTGATGCCCCACTGCGAACCGAGTGCGCCCCAGGTTTGAATGAATTTTTGCTTTGCTTCTTGTAATTTCATTGGGCAAAGATATATTTATATTTCTAAACTTTCAAAAATAATTGAAACTATTTTATAAGTCCCACAGCTGCAGCTGCGGGCGATTAATATGAAGGCTGAAGCTGCAGCAAGACAAATTTGATTTAAATTCTTAAATCATCTTTCATTTGCTTTAACCTAGCTAAACCACTTCTTGATGCGTTTAAATTTTTATCTACAATTCTAAGTAATGCTTTGTCTTTATGATAAATTCTGAATGTATTCTTTAAATTTTCATCTTTAAAATCGGTTAATTTATTGGGATTTATAGTGTATTCAACTTTATCAATATCAATTTTATTAACCTCAATAAATCTGTCAATTATCACTGATAAAGTATTTGGCTGTCTATGATCAACCACTAAATCTTCAAATGCAAAAAATCGTTTACTTTCCTGACATGGCGCCATCGAATTTTTGGAATTTTTCTTAAAATAATCTTGTTTTAATTTTATTAAATCATCTTGAATCGTATTTCTACAAACTCTGATAAAAACTGACATGTTAGTTACTTGATGATTGTCTATAAAATATCGATATGATATTATTTCAGGCTCACCAAAAGAAGGAACTAGTTCAAAACATTTTGTATTAAATTGAAATCTAGCAATACGGATGTCCCTTATATAAAAATCATCTCTATTTAATTCTAAATCATCATGTTCGTTTTCAATTATTTTTTCATTTAGACTAATCGTATTGTTTTCAATAGTTGTATAATAAAAATCCATTAAATCCATCATATCATTATAATGTTCATCACTTAAAGATTTTCCAAAATCGTACGAATTTAAAATTTTCGAATAAAATTCCTTTGCCGCTTTTTTGGTCTGAAAATTCTTATTTCCAATAATTAATGGTCTTCTCATTGTAATAACCTGTTTTACATAAAAATTATTATAGAATTCAAAATCTATTCACTTTATAAAACTACCCAAATAAAAAAATATAATCTTCATATTTCTAGTAATTGTTTGCAACAAAATGAAATCCTTAAACCAACCCCGCCCTTTTCAACAAAGCATCTGGCGAAGGTTTTTTACCTCGGAATTTCACATACAAATCCATGGGATGTTCGGTGCCGCCTTTTGAAAGGACAAAATCATGAAACTTTTTTGCCACTTCTGGATTGAAAATGCCTTCCTCTTCAAAAAACTCAAAAGCATCAGCATCTAAAACCTCAGCCCATTTGTAGCTGTAATAACCCGCCGCATATCCACCCGCAAAAATATGCGAGAACGAGGTACTGATCAGGTTTTCTTGCACCCACGGATATAGATTCGTTGCGGCAAGAATTTCTTTTTCAAATGTAGGAATATCAACAATTTCGGAAGGATTCACTCGATGATAAGCCAAATCTAGCATCCCTAAACCGAGTTGGCGTAAGGTTGCCAATCCTTGCATAAAATTGGCACTCGTTTTAATTTTTTCAATCAATTCTTGCGGAATGATTTCGCCTGTTTCAAAATGTTTTGCGAAAATTTGAAGTGCTTCGGGTTGATAACACCAATTTTCCATTATTTGGCTTGGCAATTCCACGAAATCCCAAAAAACAGATGTGCCTGACAAACTCGGATATTTTGTATTGGCTAAAATGCCGTGCAATGCATGTCCGAATTCGTGAAACAAAGTTGTTACTTCATTGAAAGTCAGCAAAGCAGGTTTGGAAGCAGTTGCTCTTGTAAAATTACAAACGTTGGCAATATGTGGCCGATGATTCACTTGATTGTCAATAAATTGACTTTCGAAAACCGTCATCCAAGCTCCTCCCCTTTTCCCTTTTCGAGGATGAAAATCTAAATAGAAAACAGCTTTAAAAACATCTTGAGCATCGTAAACCTCAAAAGTGAGCACTTCCTCATGGTATTTTTGAATGTCGCTTACTTCTTTAAATTTCAATCCGAATAATTTATGAGCAATGGTAAAAGCGCCCTGCATCACATTATTCAATTCGAAATAAGGTTTTAATTCCTCGGCGTTTAAAGCGAACAATTCTTGTTTTAATTTTTCTGAATAATAAGCGGCATCCCATTTTTCTAAGGTTTCTATTCCGTCCAAACGCTTGGCAAAATCAGACAGTAATTGAAATTCTTTTTGGGCTGCTGGCAAAGCTTTTTCGTATAAATCTTGTAAGAAAACCATCACAGTTTCCGTGTTTTTTGCCATGCGTTCTTCTAAAACAAAATCTGCGTGGGTTTTGTATCCCAACAAATTGGCTCTTTCAAATCGCAATTGAATGATTTTTAAAATCGATGCTTGGTTGTCATTTTCTGTATTAAATCCTTTAGAGCCAAAAGCTATAGTGAGTTTTTTACGTAGATTTCTATTCTCGGCATAAGTGATAAAAGGAATATAACTTGGATAATCCAGTGTAAAAACCCAACCTTCTAATGCACGGTTTTTCGCTTCGGCGTTGGCGGCTTCGATGGCGTGGTCGGGCAAACCTTTTAGATCGTTTTCATCGGTAATGTGTAAAAAATAGGCTTGCGTATCTGCCAAAACATGTTCTCCAAATTGCAGCGAAGTAGTGCTTAATGCTGCATCGATGGCGCGTAAACGTTCTTTCTTTTCGTCGGACAGCAAAGCGCCGTTTCTGGTAAATCTTTTGAATTGTTGATCTAACAACATCGCTTGTTCTGAAGTCAAGGCGAAGTGATCTTTTTGCGCATAAACAGACTTAATCCGCTCGAATAAGTCCACATTCAAAGCTACATCGTTGGCAAAACCAGACAACAAAGGTGAAATTTCTTGTGCCAATTGTTGCATTTCTGGGGTTGTTTCAGCAGCATTCAAATTGAAAAAAATAGCAGAAATCTGTTCTAATTTTCTTCCTGAAAACTCTAACTTTTCAATCGTATTTTCGAAATTTGGTAATTCTGAATTCGAAACAATGGCCTCGATTTCCTCTTTTGCCAAAGCAATGGCTTCTTGAAAAGCAGGAAGATAATCTTCGATGTTGATTTGTTGAAAAGGCGCAGTTTGATGTTTGGTTTCAAACTTTTGTAATAATATATTTTGTGTGGACATACGTTTTAGTTATGTTTTAATCTTGAAATACTTTTAAAATCTGTAAATTAGCACTTGTGTAAATTTTCAAAAAACCGTCTTATGAAAACTTTTAAAAAAATTGTTTTGTTCCTTTTGATCATGATTTTTCTGATTTTCTCCTTTCAAAATCGAGCAGATATTCAGATTGCATTTTTCAAGTGGAGTGTTTTCATCCCAACGTCTTTGTTGATTGTGGCAACTTATGTTTTGGGGATGTTTACAGGTGGGATTTTGTGGATGCTGATCAAAGCATTGACCATCGAAAAACCCAAACCTACTCCAACAGTTGCTGAAAAAGACAAAACAAATACGATGATTTAATAGGTCAAATCAGTGGCAGCTTTCAAAACCGCAGTTTTCAAATCTTCTTTGTATTGGATTATTTTGTCTAAAACCACTTTGTCATGACTGCCAATGATTTGTGCGGCTAAAATCCCTGCATTTTTTGCTCCATTCAAAGCGACCGTTGCCACTGGAACTCCGCCAGGCATTTGCAAAATCGACAAAACAGAATCCCAGCCATCAATAGAATTGCTTGATTTTACTGGCACTCCAATAACAGGCAACGGCGACATAGAAGCCACCATTCCTGGCAAATGCGCTGCTCCACCCGCTCCTGCAATGATCACAGCAATGCCTCTTTTATGCGCATTTGTGCTGAAATCAAACAATTTTTCGGGAGTTCTGTGTGCGGAAACAATATCTACTTCGATTTCAATGTCAAAAGCTCTTAATATTTCGATGGCTTCTTGCATGATGGGCAAATCTGACTTTGAACCCATAACGATGGCTACTTTGTTCATGTTTTTTTGTGTTTATTTTGGGGTTGGAATTAGGTTCCAAAGGTCTATTTTGAATTCTTCTTGAATTGCTCTAATGTATTTAATTTGACAAAGATCGTCCTCAATGAGTGTTTTGAAAAAATCTTCTTCTGACAGACCAAAAGTTGCAATTTCTATCTTTTTTCTACTGATATATTTCTTGCGTTCATCAGCTAAAATAATGTCATCAAGATTTAATAAAGAAATCAAATTTACAGCTTCTTTGTCGTCGGAGTCTGCCACTCGATAATCGCCTTTATCATATAAAATTCTATTATCAAAGCTTGCATCGGATGGGTGAAGTACCGGTTGAAACTTTTCCCATTTAGACGATTTTTCTTTATTCCATTGATGTTTAACTAAAAACCAATTAGTGTAATGATCATCATCTGAACCTTTTAAAGTGGGATTAAAATGTTCGATATCTTTGGCATCTGCTCTACCGATATATTCTTCGGTATAAGCGCAAAATCCCTTCTGTTCGACAAAAAGCAACTTTGAAATTTTTAAATTATGGGTTGAATTGCCTACAACATACTTTAAATTTTGAGCGACAATTTCTGAATTTTCATTTTTAACGACCCTTCTCATCCTTTAAAAATTATAAGTATCGCCAAGTTTCACGGTTTCTAACAACAGTTTTCTCTTACGAGCAGGATCAGATTCTTTTGCAACTTCCTCTTTTAATTTAATATACTTTTTATACGCTTCTTCCCCATATTTATTGTAATAATTAATCCCAAAATCATTTTTCAAAATATCATTTGGATCATCACCAATAGGCGAACTTCCTCTTCTGACTGCCACTTTTCCATCTTCATCGAAATAAAGAATAAACCGTTCTTCGGGTTCAAATGAAGCTGCCACGAATGGCGAATGTGTGGCGACTATAAACTGCGCTTCGGGCGCCAAATTTTGATAATATTCCATCAAATCCATTTGCATGTCTGGATAGAGCGAACGTTCAGGTTCGTCAATGAGAATGATTGCGTCTTTGGTATCGAGTTTGAAAAGAGGTAAAAACGAAAGTAGCAAACCCTTAGTTCCAGTGCTCGTATTCTGGATAGGAATTACTTTGTCATTTTTTTTATTTTTAATGGGTATGACATATTCTGTATTCACAATATCCACTTCCAAATTCAATTTCTCTAAAATCGGATTGAATTTTTGTGCAAATAACTCTAATGTATTAGGATTTTCTTTTTGCCATAAATTAAACTCACTTTGCAACTTGCTTTGATTTGCAAGCAAGCCTTTGTGAATAAGTTCCGACATCTTTTGTGTGAAATTTTTCCTATAATCTAAGATTTCTGTAAGCATAAAAATCCAAGTATTACTTTCAACACTATCATTAAATATAATACTCGATTTCTGAATTGAGTGATTATTTTTTAATAATCTCTTAAAATCAAAAATTATTGAATTAAATTTCTCCAGTAAATCTATTGGATTCGTCGAAAATATATCAATATTTAGATCAGAAATCAGGTTTGATTTAAAAAAGTACATATTCCTATTGTACAATTTTGTCAAGAGTTTTGTTATAACACCGCTTTCAAATCCATATTTATAATCAAAATTATTAAAAGAAATATTGTTATGAGAATATATCAAGGTCTCATGATTAAAATATACTTCGAAATGACCATTAAAAGGTTTAAACTGATCTTTCGTATCATATACAAATTTATTGTTTGTAACTTCTAATTCATTTAGATATTCGATAGTCTCATAAATCAACTCCAGCAACCCAGTTTTTCCAGTGGCGCTTTGTCCAATAAAACATATTTTATCCAAAGGTTTTCCTCGTTTTGCTTCATCGTGAAAATCTTCGGGGTAGGTAAAATCAAAATCTAAATTTTCTAGATGTCTGAACGAATCGATATGTAATTTTGAGATTTTCATGCTTGTCTTTTGTACAAATTTAGCGAAAAATGATGCTTTTTAGATTTTAAATTATTAGCAAAACTATTTTTGTATTTTTTATTAATGTAATTATGCAACATGTATCAAATGGCAAACAAAGCTATTAACTCTTGTGTTGAATAAATCACTGCTGACTGCTTCAAAAGCAATCCTTTGTTCAATTTTTTATCGCCCGACCATAATTTTGCATTTAATTGAAGTGCAAGTACTACAAAAGGAGTGTCATTTTCATCAACATCAATGGTTAAATTATATGCTTTTTTCCAATTCTCTTCAAAAATTAATTCTTCAGAAATGAATGTTATTTTACTTAAAACTAACGATTTAATGACTTCAATTTCCTCAGGTGTTTGATTGGATATTTTTTCGATTTTGGATGTATATTTTTCAATTTCTACCAACAAAAATTCAGGTGCATAAAAACTCACCTTGTTTTGAAAATTCAACAACAAATCACCAATATTAGAATTTGGATTGAGAATGGCACTAAAAACAATATTCGTATCAATGACTAAATTCATTTGATATATTTAGCTTTGTTTTCAGCCCACCAATTTTTCTTTGATTCTTTTGCAATTTCATCAATCTCATCTTCAGTAGCTTGACTTTTTTTAATCGCTTCTTTATATTTTAAAAAGTTAATTATTTTTTGCAAGCTTTCAGTATCAAAATTGGCAGGAATTCTTAGAAGAATTTCATCTTTTGTTCTTTCAATTACCATGACTTTGTTTTTAACAAATTTAATAAATAATCGATGCGCTCGTTTAAATATTTCACAAACTAATTACCCGAATCGTTTTCTTTACATCTTCAGCAATGGCTCTTGCTTCGGTCATATTTTCGTTCACAATCGTCACATGACCCATTTTTCGGAAAGGTCGGGTTTGTCTTTTTCCATAAATATGTGGGGTTACGCCTTTCATCGTCAGGATTTTATCGATGTTTTCATAAACCACATTGCCCGAAAATCCTTCTGCGCCAACCAAATTAACCATCACAGCGGGTAGTTTGGTATCGGTATTTCCTAAAGGCAAGCCCAAAATGGCCCTGATGTGGTTTTCAAATTGCGAGGTAAAACTCCCTTCAATACTGTAATGCCCAGAATTATGTGGTCGTGGTGCTACTTCGTTGACTAAAATTTCATTATCAAAAGTCTGAAACATTTCTACCGCCAAAACACCAACATGACCCATTTTTTCAGACAAATGAAGTGCTATTTTTCTTGCATTTTCAGCGATTGTAGGCTCAATTCTGGCTGGACAAATCACATATTCCACCTGATTTGCTTCGGGATGAAATTCCATTTCCACGACAGGATAAGTGGCAACCTCGCCTTTAGAAGACCGAACCACAATGACCGCAAGTTCGTTTTTGAACGACACTAAAGCTTCGGCAATACATTCTTGATTGGGTAAAAATTGCAAATCATCAATCTTTCGGATGATTTTTACGCCATTTCCATCGTAGCCAAATTGTGCCGCTTTCCAAACAAAAGGCAACGAAATCTCATTGTTTTCGACCGCTTTGACCAACAATTCTAAATTTTCGAAACGTTGATGAGCCGAAGTTGGAATTTGATTGTTTTTATAAAAATCTTTTTGAATGCCTTTATTTTGAATAAGTTGCAATGTTTTTGCAGATGGATAAACCGCCAAACCTTCTTGTTCGAGTTGTGCCAAAGCATCGATGTTGACGTTTTCAATTTCGATGGTCAAAACGTTGACTTTCTTTCCAAAATCATAAACTGTTTGAAAATCCATCAAATCGCCTTGAAAAAATTGATGCGCGCCAAATTGTGCAGGTGCTTCCGCGCTTGGATCTAAAATCAAGGTTTGTACATCGAATTTTCTGGTTTCGGAAAGCATCATTTTACCTAATTGTCCGCCACCGAGAATGCCTATTTTGAAATCGGAAGAAAAGAAATTCATGAGTTGTTGTTTGGGCAAATATACAAATTACAAAAATTTGAAACTCTCATGAAAATGAAAAGAGCGATTTATTTTCCAATTTTTATACCCGTAAATTCTATTGCTATGGTTTTTGAGATTTCAATACTTTCAATTAAAGTGACAGTTGATTCAAGCTTTTTTGTTTCAGGATTTAAGTATTCAATTTTTGAAATGGTTCCAGGAAATTTCTTGACTACACTTTGTATCAACCAACTTCTTGTTGGCGACACAAGTATTTTGTTTTCAAGACTTTTATTTGGTGAAATTGTGATTCTTTTGATTTTTATGTGTCTTTTTTTGATTTTTCTTTTTGATAAAGTGGGAATCAGTTCAAAAACAACGTTTGGACTTCTTGACAAAACCTTCAGCTCATAGTATTTAGGTTTGTATTGAAAATCCTTAATTGATTCGGAAGGTTGAAGTTTACTTTCAAGTGTAATACTTTCAGCTTTCAAAAAATCATTGAAATTCAATTTATTAACACTGACCAAATCATCATATTTAGAAACGCTCAGCTTTACTGTATCTTTTGACGTATCAAATATATTTACTAAAAACTCTGGGGTTTCGCTTGAGGTCAAATAAATCAAATTCGTTTTCACTGAATCCTTTTGATGCTCGTAGTGAAAAAACGTATCAAAATGAATGGTTTGTTGTCCGAAAGTAGCGATTCCAAAAAATAGAAAAAAACACAAAATACGCATGATGCAAGATTTTTTTGGCATTTAAAACTAACAAAATTTTTATAGCTAGATTACCCAACGTATGATTTTTATTTATAAACATCACTTTCTGAGTTCAATAACTAAGAATTTATTTTTGGAAAATTCTAATTTTTAATAAAAGAAGCTGCAATTATAGAATTATAAACGGTTTCAAAAAAGCAAATCAACCTGATTGTTCAAACGCTCAAGGTAGTAGTCAATTTTTCTAAAAGCGCGGTTAAAAAACAAATTTTGATCTTTTATACCCGATTGATTCAGTGCTTTTGAATTGAGGATTTGTTGGTTGAAAAATTGATGCACATTTTGACAACTTTCTTTGTTGTCTGTGATAAAATAGCCCAACAACGTGTAAGGAATAAACATCGTGAGTTTTTCCTCTGTTTCAATGAGCATGTTGTTGTTTAATAAAATCAACTCATTGTAATAAATGGAATAATTGGGTTTAATGGTTTTTTCATTGAACAAGTTTAAAATCCTTTTCATGTCTAAATATAAAGCGGTTGCACTTTTGAAATTCGACAAGCCCGATTCATAGAAATACAATATTTGTTGCAAACTACTGTTGATGGTCGTGTCGTTCCAAACTTCCTTTACATTGGCTTTTTCGTAAATCTTTTTAAGTTTTTGGGTGTGTTCCATGAAAGATTCGTCGATGACAAAATCTTCAAAGGAAACTCTAGTTTCATTTGGATTGAGCAAAATCAACCAAACATAAGCTTTAAATTTTGACATAATGGTTCCGTCCATAAAATAAAACAACGGAATATCTTTGGCGGAATAGTATAAAGTTGCTTTTTCGTTTGTAGCCAATTGTTCGATGCGTTCGGCAGATTTTTTAAAATAAGAAAGCATGTCTTTCAGCGAAGTAATTTCAATGGTTTTTTCGACAACCACTTTATCGTTTTTCAAAAACAATTTATCCATCGAAATATTGAAATGATTGGCTAATAAAACAGTTTCATCAATAGAAAACTTGCTTTTACCCGAAACTCGCCTGTGCGCCGCATCATAACTGCATTGCATCACAGCGGCTATTTCTTCATTTAAGGAAGACGAACTTGAAAGTTGTTTTCTAATTTCCCTTAGTAATACTTCCTGGTTGTTCATGATTTGTGATTTTCGCAAATGCTAATATACATAATATTATTATCCGCAATACTGTTTGCGATAAATAATAGAATTTTGGACTATTAAATCAATAATCCGAAAAAAATGAAAAAACAACAAATCTATTTTAATCAGAGAAAAAGGTCAGGTACTTTTAAAATTCGTTGGCAATTAATAATGCTTACAGTTTTTACTGTTCATTTTGTATCATGTAGTGTTCACAACCAAACTAATAAAGATGATTATTATGCTATTCCTAATAAATTTTCAGCTAAATTTTATGATCGATTAGACACAATTCCTAACCACTATTCAAATATTGTTATTACCCGAAGTTTGGTGAAAGAATTAACCGGAAACGAGATTATCGATTATTCTAAACCAATTCAAATCAACATCAACAACGATGAGTTATACTTGAGTTTTCACAATATTTTTGGTAATAAATATGTTTTTAATTTTCACGGAAAACTTCGCAAAAACAAATTCGTCTTTTATACAAACTACGAAACCATCTCATTTCCAATTATTTTCATCACAAAAAAAGCAACCAGATATTCCATATTTATAAGAAATAATAAAGAAATCACTTTCGAAAATTATCACACAAGCGAAGGAATGGTTTTGATGTTTGGGGCTGGAAACTCATCTGAATCCTATTATAAATTTAAACTTTTACCAAATGAATAAACTGCTTTTTATAATTCTTGTCGTAATGAATATCAATGCACAAGACACAATAATTGCCCCAAGAATAGACTTATATAAAAGAAATACTATTGAAGTAAGTCATGGAAAGCCATTAGGGCAATTGGCCAACAAATACGAAAGCTCCATCAATACAGCTTTTTACATGCGGACTAAAATTGGAAAAGGTCAATTCATAGATTTTGGTGCAGAGTTAAGTGGCATTGTAAAAGGAAAACCAGTTACGTACGTTGTAAACAATGAAAAGATAAAAATAGAAGGATCAAAATCTTCTTTTTTATTAGGATTGCGATATACATTTTTTATTTATAAATCAAAAAATGAAGATATTCATATTGAATCAAATTCTGGTGCCGGTTGGAAATATTTATATTACAGTAAACCCGATGAGGAAATCTATGATGAAATTGAGTTTAGTCCAACCCTGAATACAATTGCATTAACACAAGGATTGAAATTGATGTTTTATGGCTTTGGTGTGCATTGCAGTTATCATTTTTCACCTTATGCTTTATTTGATCCAAAAGCAGAACGCAACTTTGGTGCATCTTCAATCAACTTTGGTTTGTCTGGAAGTTGGAACTTTTAGATGTTTCCTTAAAAGTCAATGAAATTAATTAACGATTGCGCTTTATTGACTTAAAAAAACTGCTTCGAAATTACGAATGGGTTCTGTTTTAGCTTTTTACTTCATAAAAAAACAATTTGTTTGTGATTGAAAGATAAATATGTACAAGAAATGGCTATTTGTTGTGCATGTGACAAAAACATGCACAAGAAATGGACATTATTTATACATGAAAATATTACGTGTACAAAAATATCGTATTTTTGTACATGAATTTTAAACATGTACAAATAAGTATGTGTTTTTATACATAAAAAAGACAAATAGAAATGAACGAAAATTTCATAGTAATACCATTACCGCCCATTTATGAAGTGGAAAACTTAAAAATTCTAAAAGCACTCAATACTGCCAGTAGAGCTTTAGGCGAATTGAAAGGTGAAATTAAAAAAATACCCAATTCGCAAATTCTAATTGATACTATTGCTTTACAAGAAGCTAAAGACAGTAACGAAGTAGAAAATATAGTTACAACAGATGATGAGCTATACCAATCTTCAGTTGCTTTAGAACAAGTTTCGCAAGCAGCAAAAGAAGCGCAGAATTATGCCAAAGCGTTAAAACTTGGCTTTTCTATTATCAAAGAAAAAGGCATTTTGACCATTAATGATATCAAGAAGATTCAAGAAATTGTATCTCCAAATCATCCTATTAGAAAAGTGCCAGGAACGGTTTTAAAAAATCCAAAAACACAAGAAATTGTTTTCACACCACCCCAAAATCATTTAGAGATTGTAGATTTACTTTCAAATTTAGAAATTTATATGAACGATGCGGGTTTTCATGACATTGATAGTTTAATTAAAATGCCAATTGTGCATTATCAGTTTGAAAGTATCCATCCATTTTACGACGGAAATGGAAGAACAGGTAGAATATTAAATATGCTATTTTTAGTACAGCAAGAGCTTTTAGATATTCCTGTTTTATATTTGAGTAGTTACATTATCAGAAATAAAGCCGATTATTATAGATTGTTGCAAGAAGTTAGAACAGAAAACAAATGGGAAGAATGGATTTTATGGATGCTGAAAGGCGTTGAACTAACTGCAAGAGAAACGATTGTCGTTGTTAACAATATCAAAAACTTAATGGATGAATATAAAATAAAAATTAGAAACAATCATAAATTTTATAGTCACGATTTAATTAATATTTTGTTTAAGCATCCTTACACAAAAATTGATTTTTTGGAAAGAGCATTAAATATTCATCGCCATACCGCAAGTACTTATTTGAATTCCTTAGCTGATGATGAAAATAAATTTCTTACTAAAGTAAAAATTGGTAAAAGTTTTTATTTCATCAATGAAAAACTGCTTCAAATTCTAAAAAACCGATAAAAAAAACCCTAACTTGAAATTTCAAATTAGGGTTTTGTGAATTAATACACAAAATATTAACCTTGTTTCGGTGCTATTTTATTGTTTTCGTCTCTTGGAGGTCTTGGTAACAGAGCCTTTCTAGAAACTTTCTCTTTTCTTGTTTTTGGGTCTATGCCTAAATATTTCACTTCGAAAACATCACCCATTTTCACTACATCAGTCACGTTTTCTGTGCGTTCCCAAGCCAATTCTGATACGTGTAATAAAACTTCGTTGCCTGGCGCTTGTGTATATTCTACCACCGCACCAAAATCTAATAATTTGATTACTTTCACTTCATAAGCTTCGCCCATGGCTGGTTTGAACACGATGGAATCAATTTTAGCTAAAACAGCTGCGATTCCCTCTGGACTAGTACCTAAAATTTCAACGACTCCTTGCTCATCCACTTCATTGATAACGATGGTAGTTCCCGTTGCTTTTTGTAACTCTTGAATTACTTTTCCACCAGGACCAATCAATGCTCCGATGAAAGCACCCGGAATGGTTCTCATGATGATTTTTGGCGCATGACGTTTCACATCTTCACGAGGTGTTGCAATGGTTTCCGTCAATTTTCCTAAAATATGCAAACGACCCGCTCTTGCTTGATCTAAAGCTTGTTCCATGATGTCATAACGCAAACCATCAATTTTGATGTCCATTTGACAAGCCGTGATTCCATCGGCAGTTCCTGTAACTTTGAAATCCATATCACCTAAATGATCTTCGTCGCCCAAAATATCAGAAAGTACCGCAAATTTTTGACCATCTGTGATCAAACCCATCGCAATACCAGAAACAGGTTTTACCATTTGAACACCTGCATCCATCAAAGCCATAGTTCCCGCACAAACGGTTGCCATTGAAGATGAACCATTCGATTCTAAAACTTCAGAAACCACACGAATAGTGTAAGGACATTCGGCAGGAATCATGTTTTTCAACGCTCTTTGCGCTAAGTTTCCATGCCCCACTTCTCTTCTTGAAGTTCCTCTTAAAGGTTTTGCTTCGCCTGTTGAAAATGGTGGAAAATTATAATGTAAATAGAATTTTTCTTCGCCTTGTTCAGATGGAGAATCTATTTGGTTGGCTTCTCTAGAAGTTCCTAAAGTTACGGTTGCCAAAGCTTGCGTTTCGCCACGTGTGAAAATTGCAGATCCGTGAACAGATGGCAAATAATCAATTTCGCACCAAATTGGACGAATATCGGTTGTTTTTCTACCGTCCAAACGAATGCCTAGTTCTAGAATTACATTACGAACCGCTTCTTTGTTGGTTTTGTAAAAATATTTTGAAACCAAACCAGACAAGTCTGAGTTTTCAGCATATTCTTCATCAGTAAACAATGCTTTTGCTTGATCTTTTACCTCTGCAAATGCAGCCGATCTTTCGTGTTTTGCAGAACCTACTTTTGCTATTTCATAGCATTTATCATAAGCGAAGGCTTTTACTTTTGCATACACCGCTTCATCTTCAATTTCGCCTTCGTAAGCACGAATTTCTTTTTTGCCGACAGTAGCTTGCAAACGCAATTGGGCATGGATTTGCACTTTGATGGCTTCGTGTGCAAATTTGATCGCTTCTACCATTTCTTTTTCAGAAATTTCTTTCATTTCGCCTTCCACCATCGCTACTGAATCTAAAGAAGCACCAATCATCATGTCGATGTCTGATTGTTCTAATTCAGTTCTGCTTGGGTTGATGACGAATTTTCCATTCACTCGTGCCACACGAACTTCGGAAATCAAATTGTAAAATGGAATGTCTGACACTGCCAAAGCGGCCGAAGCAGCTAAACCTGCCAAAGCATCGGGCATTACATTTTCGTCGTGAGACATCAACTGAATCATCACTTGTGTCTCAGCATGGTAATCGTCTGGAAAAAGTGGACGCAACACACGGTCAACAAGACGCATGGTTAATACTTCGCTATCACTTGGACGGGCTTCTCTTTTGAAAAAACCGCCTGGAAAACGTCCTGCTGCTGCAAATTTTTCGCGATAATCTACTGTTAAAGGTAGAAAATCAACACCCGGATTGGATGTTCGTGCAGATACTGCCGTTGCTAAAAGCATGGCATCGCCCATACGAACAACGACCGAACCATCGGCTTGTTTGGCTAATTTTCCTGTTTCGATTGAGATGCTTCTTCCATCTCCCAAATCGATTACTTCACTAAATACGTTTGGAATCATAATTTTTTTTAATTCACTTAATTAAACAATGGGCTGTGTTGTGTTGTTGTTGTTGTTGTTGTTGTGTAGTTGTTTGAACCCAATGAAAAACCAAACTTTTTATGCTATTTAAAAATACCTTTTTAGACAAAACAAAAAGAGGCGCAAAAGCACCTCTTATTTGTAGAATTATTTTCTAATTCCTAATTCTTTGATAATCTCACGGTATCTAACGATGTCTTTTTTCTTCAAATAATCCAAAAGACTTCTTCTTTTACCTACGAGTAATACAAGCGAACGCTCAGTATTATAATCGTGACGATTTTTCTTTAAATGTCCTGTTAAATGTGTAATTCTGTGTGTGAACAATGCAATTTGTCCTTCCGCAGAACCAGTGTTTGTTGCTGTTCCGCCGTGTTTTGCGAAAATTTCAGCTTTTACTTCTTTTGTCAAATACATGCCAATATTGTTTAAATGATTTTTATGTAGATTGAGGATTTCTCAATTCGTGTGCAAATGTAGTTTTATTTTTGAATTTTACAACCCCGATTTTGCACAAAAATTCAGTAAAAATCAAAAACTATGATTCAAATAATTTCGCCACTTCGGCATTGACAAATTCTAAAAATCTTTCATCTGCTTGCGTGAATGGATCTAAAACATGTGAATCGATGTCTATTTGTCCAATATTTTTACCATTTACAAAAAGTGGTACCACAATTTCAGATTTTACCGTAAAACTACAAGCAATGTAATTGTCTTGTGCAGAAACGTCGGGCACTACAAAATTCGCATTCGACTCTGCCACTTGTCCGCAAATTCCTTTTCCAAAAGGAATAATGGTATGATCGGT
>JBEILV010000055.1:0-15931 GCA_040379105.1 Flavobacterium sp. | reverse complement strand
TCCAGTGAAATCTGCCTTCGAAATCAATAAAGAAAGTCTTAAACCAACGATTCAAAATGCATCAGATATTGCATTTAAAAAAGACACAAATGAGCCAAAAGAAGTTTCTTTAGAAATCAATTCGGATCGTTCAACGGATGATGTTCCGCTTCAAACCAATCAATCCGGTGCCATCGTTCACGTTTTGGAAGATGATTTCGAGGATGAAGAAGTGGATGATTTGGAAGATGATTTTATTTTGAATCATGTTGACACTGAACCCATCGAAAGTGAATTTGTGATTGAAAAGTTGGTTGAAGAAAATTCTTTTGAAGAAAATCTGGCTGAAAAGCTGGTGGCCGATTTCGGAACATTTGATCCCACTTTAGAACTACCGCATTATAAATTTCCAACCCTCGATTTGCTACAAGAACACGCTGGTGGTGGCATTACCATCAATCAAGCGGAGTTGGAAGAAAACAAGAACAAAATTGTGGAAACACTTCGCAATTATAAAATCGAAATTGCTCAAATCAAAGCAACCATTGGGCCGTCTGTAACTTTATACGAAATTGTGCCAGAAGCGGGCATTCGAATTTCAAAAATCAAAAACCTAGAGGACGATATTGCACTTTCACTTTCCGCTTTAGGCATTAGAATTATTGCACCGATTCCTGGTAAAGGAACCATTGGTATAGAAGTACCAAATAAAAAACCAACCACGGTTTCGATGCGCAATGTAATTGGTTCTGCTAAGTTTCAGGAAGCTGAAATGGAATTGCCGATTGCTTTAGGAAAAACAATTTCCAACGAAACATTTGTTGTGGATTTAGCCAAAATGCCTCACTTGCTGATGGCTGGTGCCACTGGACAAGGAAAATCGGTAGGTTTGAATGCGGTGTTGACCTCACTTTTATACAAAAAACATCCAGCGGAAGTAAAATTTGTGTTGGTGGATCCAAAGAAAGTTGAATTGACACTTTTTAATAAAATTGAGCGCCATTATTTAGCAAAACTTCCCGATACAGAAGATGCAATTATTACAGATAACGCAAAGGTAATCAATACATTAAATTCACTTTGTATCGAAATGGACAATCGTTATTCATTACTGAAAGATGCGATGGTTCGAAACATTAAAGAATACAATGAAAAGTTTAAAAACCGTCGTTTGAATCCAGAATTGGGGCATCGATTTTTGCCCTACATTGTGTTGGTGGTGGACGAATTTGCCGATTTAATCATGACTGCGGGCAAGGAAGTTGAAACTCCAATTGCACGTTTGGCGCAGTTGGCGCGTGCTATTGGAATTCATTTGATTATTGCTACACAAAGACCTTCGGTAAACGTAATTACGGGGATTATCAAAGCCAATTTCCCTGCCAGAATTGCGTTTAGAGTAACATCAAAAATTGATTCAAGAACTATTTTAGATACACAAGGCGCTGACCAATTGATTGGGCGTGGAGATTTACTTTACACCAACGGTAACGATGTGGTTCGGGTGCAATGTGCATTCGTGGACACACCAGAAGTGGAAAAAATCACTGAATTTATTGGCAATCAGAAAGCGTATGCCACCGCCTATTTGTTGCCAGAATATGTTGGAGAAGAAGGAACTGCCAATGTTGAAATGAACATCAGCGAGCGCGATTCGTTGTTTAGAGAAGCCGCAGAAGTCATTGTGACTGCGCAGCAAGGTTCGGCATCATTGTTGCAACGCAAGCTGAAACTAGGCTATAATCGTGCGGGAAGACTCATCGACCAATTGGAAGCAGCTGGAATTGTTGGTTCTTTCGAAGGAAGTAAAGCAAGAAGTGTCAATATTCCCGATTTGGTTGCTTTAGAGCACTTTTTTAGAAACGAACAAACAGATTAACGATTTGGTACAAATTTTGAAAAAAATAAGATTCATTATTGATTAAAAAAGGGTTTAATAGTTTTTGATTTGAAAAAAAATCGTAGCTAAAAGCTTATTAAACAGAATTAAAACTTAAAACATGAAAAAAATTAATTTTCTTTTGCTTTTGTTGATTTCGTCAAGCATTTTTTATGCGCAAGGAGATAAAAAAGCAAAAGCACTTTTAGACGAAGTAAGTGCAAAAATCAAAAACTACGACAACGTTGTTCTTGATTTTAAATATGCAATTTCCAATACCAAGGAACGCATCAATCAAGAAAGTAATGGCACTGTAACCATCAAAGGTAATTTGTTTTATCTTGAATTTATGGGAGTTACCAAAATTTATGATGGTAAAAAGACCTACAACATTGTGCCAGAAGATGAAGAAATTACGATTTCTAGTTTAGACGAACAAGACGAAAATTCCATCACACCCAACAAGATGCTTACCTTTTTTAATAAAGGCTATAATTATACTTGGGATATTGAGCAAAATGTGAAAGGAAGAAAAATTCAATACATCAAATTAAAACCCATCAGTGCCAAAGACACACGAAAAGAAATTTTATTAGGAATTGATGTGCAAACAAAACATATCTACAACTTGATTGAAATTGACAAAAACGGCACACGAACTACTTTGACTGTTAATTCTTTTAAAACCAATCAGCCGCTGTCAAAAAATCAATTTATTTTTGATGCGAAGAAATATCCACAATATTATATCAACCGACTAGACTAATTAAGTTGAAAATTCTCGACAGATACATTCTTGTTTCGTTTGTAAGTACACTTTCAACTGTGTTTATTATCCTGTTTTTTATTTTTGTATTACAGGGAATTTGGCTGTTTATTAGTGAATTAGCAGGAAAAGATTTAGATTTTATGTCTATTCTAAAATTTCTTGTTTTTTATTCTCCCAAAATAATTCCTTTGGTTTTGCCACTTTCCATTTTGCTGGCTTCGATCATGACGTTCGGTAGCTTTGCAGAAAACTATGAGTTTGCAGCCATGAAATCGTCTGGAATTTCATTGAGTCGCGCTTTACGACCTTTGTCAGTGTTCATATTTACGTTAAGTATTTTGGCTTTTATTTTTGCCAATAATATTATTCCAAAAGCTGAATATAAGTTCCTAACGCTCAGGACCAATATTGCCCAACAAAAACCTTCTATGTTGATAGCCGCCGGTCAATTCAGCGATGTCGGTGATCTTTACAACATCAAAGTTGAGAAAAAGTTTGGCGAAGAAGGTACACAGTTGGAAGGCGTTACCATACATAAAAAAGCAACAAACGGAATGGGCGTTGCGGTGGTTATCAAAGCCAAAACAGGCGAAATTGTAGGGAGCGAGAAATCAAATTTCTTACAACTGATTCTTTATGATGGCAATTACTACGAAGATGTTGTGCCAAAAAATTATACCGATAGGAAAAAGTATCCTTTTGCCAAAAGTGCTTTCAAAAAATACATCATCAATTTTGATTTAAAGCCTTTAAATAAAACGAGCAACAATGCCGTGATAAGTACAAATAATATGTTGAATATTAAAGAGTTGAATTATACTTTGGACTCTTTAAATTATGCTAAAAACAAAAATATTGTTGGTTATCAAAACGATTTAATTGGCAGATTTTCTTATTATCTCTCCAAGCCAAAAGAAGAAATTAAGCCTTCAAATTCATTACAGAGAAAAGATACACTTTCGACACTCGATACGATGGAAAATTTGAAAGAGGCAAAGAAAAAAACAGTCATTGCAAAGATCGATACGACACTTAACACCAGCAAAATCAGAATGAAAGATAACGAATCGCGACTGAAGATTCTTGAAATCGCAAAAAGCAACACTTTGCATATCAAATACACATTAGAAAATTCTCAATCTGATTTAGAGGCTAAAATAAAAAACATCAACGAACATGAAATTGCACTTCACGATAAGTTTGTGGTGGGCTATGCTTGTTTATTAATGTTTTTTATCGGTGCACCCCTTGGAGCCATTATTCGAAAAGGCGGCTTAGGATTGCCAATTGTTTTTGCAGTGGTTATTTTTATAGCTTTCCATTTTACGAACGTATTTGGTAAAAAACTTGCGCAAGAAAGTGGAATTTCCACCTTTTTAGGCTCGTGGATGTCGTCTATTTTATTAACACCTTTGGCCATTGCTTTGCTTTATCGGGCAACAAACGACATCGGACTTTTCGATTCAAATGCCTTCTTTGGCAATCTCAAAAATAGATTTCTCAAAATTTTGATTAAAAATAAAAACACAAATGAAGATGCAGAAAATTCAACTGAACACGATTGAAGAAGCCATTGAAGCCATTCGTCAAGGCGAAATCATTATCGTCGTGGACGATGAAGACAGAGAAAATGAAGGCGATTTTTTGGCAGCTGCCGACAAGGTAACTCCCGAAATGATCAATTTTATGGCGAAATACGGTCGAGGATTGATTTGCGCACCGCTTACAGAAAAAAGATGCAAGGAACTCGATTTGAAAACCATGGTGGGCAACAATACCGATCCAATGGAAACAGCCTTTACCGTTTCTGTAGATTTGCGAGGACAAGGCGTAACCACCGGAATTTCTGCCTCCGACAGAGCAAAAACCATCCAAGCACTGGTCAACGACGATACAAAACCACATGATTTAGCAAGACCAGGTCATATTTTTCCTTTGATTGCCAAAGAAGGTGGAGTTTTAAGAAGAACAGGACATACAGAGGCAGCCATCGATTTTGCACGTTTGGCGGGATTCAAACCCGCAGGCGTCATTTGCGAAATCATGAACGAAGACGGCACGATGTCCAGATTGCCAGAGTTGGTTGAAGTAGCTCAAAAATTTGATTTAAAATTGGTTTCTATCGAAGATTTGGTTGCATATCGAATGGAACACGATAGTTTGATTCAGAAGAAAGAAGATTTTGAAGTGCAAACCCGTTTTGGAAAGTTCAGAATGCGAGCTTATTTGCAAACCACCAACAAGCAAGTTCATATCGCTTTGACCAAAGGAAGTTGGAATGCGGGCGATGCAGTACTTACAAGAATAAATTCTACCCACGTCAACAACGATATTTTAGGCACATTGACCAATGATGTCGATAAAAAATTGGACGATATGTTTACGAAAATCAACGAAGCGGGGAGAGGTGCTGTAATTTTTATTAACCAAGATGTTTCCTCGGTTGAATTGCTACAGAGAATTTCGGAACTTAAAAGTTTACAATCGCAAGGCATTTTGAAAGCCCCTGCTATAAAAATGGACACAAAAGATTTCGGAATAGGTGCACAAATTTTACACGATCTCGATGTGACAAAAATTCAATTATTGACCAACTCAGCACACACAAAACGCGTCGGAATGATCGGCTACGGATTGGAAATTGTAGAATATGTTCAGTTTTAAATCGAAAAAATCGAAAATCACTGTTCCAAAATAAAGAGTAAAAGATTAAAAAAGTAAAAAGCAAAATATTTTCAAGAATATAAATAACAAACAAAGAATAAAATGAGTACAACCTTGCCTTCTCAATTCAAGCATCCATATACGTTTGATACAAAATATGAAAAATCGGTAGTTTATTTCAGTATGGAATATGCCATCGATCAAAGTTTTAAAATTTATTCTGGCGGACTTGGTTTTTTGGCAGGTTCTCACATGCGAAGTGCTTATGATTTAAAACAAAACGTTGTCGGCATAGGAGTGCTTTGGAAACAAGGCTATTACGACCAAATCAGAAAAGAAGATCGGATGATGGGTGCGATGTTTCAAGAGAAGATTTTTCATTTTTTGGAAGATACTAACATCAAATTTACCATCGAAATCAACCACCATCAGGTGTGGGTCAAAGCAATGTTTTTGCATCCTGAAACATTCGGCACAGCCCCTATGTTTTTTCTGTCCACAGATGTTCCCGAAAATGATTATTTAGCCCAATCAACCACTTTTCGATTGTATGATTCTG
This sequence comes from Flavobacterium sp., assembly GCA_040379105.1. Taxonomy (GTDB): domain Bacteria; phylum Bacteroidota; class Bacteroidia; order Flavobacteriales; family Flavobacteriaceae; genus Flavobacterium. Next base: position 10,081 of record JBEILV010000055.1, on the reverse strand, counting down.
ATCCAAACGCCAAAGTTGCACAATGCATGGTTTTGGGTGTTGGCGGTGCGAAATTATTAGACATATTGAACTACCAGCCAGAACGTTATCATTTTAATGAAGCGCATGCGTTGTCAGGTGCATTTTATTTGTATAAAAAATTTGGTCACAACGTGGCAACTTTAAAAAGTAAATTGGTTTTCACTACCCATACTCCAGAAGAAGCAGGAAATGAAAAGCATAACATTCACTTTTTGAACAACTTAAGTTTCTTTTGCGGATTGCCATTGAACGAAGTGCGAGCCATTTCTGGAATTTTTGACGACACTTTCAATCATACCTTAGTTGGATTGCGTTTGAGTGAGAAAGCAAATGGAGTTTCTAAACTTCACGGCGAAGTATCTCGACAAATGTGGGGTGGTTTTGAGGGAATTTGTCCGATTACTCATATTACAAACGCACAAAATAAGAAATTTTGGGCAGATCCATTTTTGGAAGAATACCGAAAAGAAAATAATTTAGAGGGCATTTTAAAGAGAAAAAAGAGACTCAAACATAAATTATTTGATGTAGTAGCAGATCAAACAGGAAAATTGTTCAAAGACGAAGTTTTGACCATCGTTTGGGCAAGAAGATTTGCGGAATACAAAAGAGCAGAGTTGATTACTAGAGATTTAGAACGATTCAAAAAATTGATTCAAAACACCGAAATGCCTGTTCAAATTATTTTTGCAGGAAAGCCATATCCAATGGATTATGGTGCAATTAATACTTTTAACTCTTTGGTTTATTTAAGTCGCTCGTTTAAAAATATGGCAGTTTTAACGGGCTACGAATTAAAATTATCGCGTCAATTAAAAGAAGGTGCTGATATTTGGCTCAACACACCACGAGTGACGCGAGAAGCCTCAGGAACAAGCGGCATGTCGGCGGCGATGAATGGCGCCATCAATATGTCAACAAACGATGGTTGGATTTGCGAATTTTATGAAAATGGGGAAAACTCTTTCGTTTTGCCAACCGTAGATCATCATTTGCCAACGTACGAACAAGATGCGGCAGATTTAGACAATTTACTCACATTGCTCGAAGAAGAGGTTGTACCAATGTATTACAAAAATAGAAAACGATGGAATGAAATCATGACTAACAGCATGAATTCGGTGTCGCCGTTCTTTGATTCTAATCGAATGGCAGACGAATATTATGAAAAAATGTATATTTAATGGTCTTTTTTTTAAAAAGATTCGTTTCAAAACAATTGAATACAAAAGAGTTATGGATTTTAAAAAATAAACTTAAATTTTAAGCTTTATTTTATTTGCACAAACGGAAAACCTTGCTATATTTGCAACCGCAATCAAGAAAACGATTGTGCTTTACTGGAGAAATGGCAGAGTGGTCGATTGCGGCAGTCTTGAAAACTGTTGACTGTAACAGGTCCGGGGGTTCGAATCCCTCTTTCTCCGCCAGCTAACTTGCAAAATGATACAAAACCCACTAAATTCTATGATTTAGTGGGTTTTTTCTTTTGCCAGTACTACAAATTATTCATAAAAACTCAAAGGCTTAGGTGTCTATCGAGGAGTCACTTAGAATTTAAAATTCAAGTGACTCCTATCTCAAAAGATACCGCTACAACTGGGGTTCATCAACCGTTACAAAAAATGAACATCTTGATTGTAGTTAATTATTGAATTAAATTTAATATTAACTTTTAAGTCTTATTTTATGAACACATTAGTATCAATCCTTTTTTACGTAAAAAGAGCTAAAGCCAACAATGAAGGTGTTTGCGCAATTTATACGCGAGTTACAGTGAATTCTAAACGTTTTGAATTCAGTACAAACAAGTATATTAATCCTGAGAAATGGTCATCAGAAAGCAGCAAAGTCAAGGGTAATTCAGAAGAAGCAAGAACAATAAATAGTCATCTTGACAGTATAAAAAGTAAGATTTTAGAGGCTGAAAAAAAACTTTTTAAAAAAGATATTGAGGTAAACAGCGATAATCTAAAAAATGAATTAACCGGCACCCCCGAAAGAACCCAAACACTCATTCCCATCTTCCAAGACCACAACAACAAAATCAAAGCACTGGTAGGAAAAGAGTTCGCACCAGGTACTTTAGAGAGATATGAAACATCCCTTCGTCACACACAAGAATTCTTACAATGGAAATACAATGTTTTGGAAATATACCTGATATTTTTCCGATATAGAAACTATTTCTTAATTTAATTGATGTTCCAGAGAAGCAGAACCACCAACATGGAACGTTTGTCTTACTTTTATAGTATCATTTTCTTTCTTTAAGATTTTAAATAGGCATTCAATCTAATATAAATTGATAATTTATGTAAATTTGTAATAGTTCACATCATTTTTGTAATGATTTTTTTTGGAAAGTGAAGCGACCTGCCCGAACCTCCAAATTAATGCTTTCCATTTTCGTTTTTAAGATGTTCACATTTAATGTTTCTTAGTTTGTTTGTTTATGCTTGTTTAGAGCATCATTGACTTTTTTTATAACTGCATCAGAAATTCGACCATTAATTAAAATCTTGCCACCGATCCATAATAAGGTTTTCTGCATTAATGTGTATTGCGCCATGTTTAAAAGAATTTTTTCGATCCTTTTTTTGATGATTGATTTTTTACTTTTTATTCGATTTTCTGAAACCGTTGGCTATTGTTGCCCGTTTGAGAACACAGGAATGTAAGGTTCATTGATATGATCAGTAAAAATAGGAATGATTTGTAAACGTCCAGTGATTCTTGATTTGAATTGATTTTAATCTGACATGCGGGCATATCCCTCCTTAAAAATTTCATTGCTATGATCTTCTGGAAGCGTAAAGTGTTCTCTAAGAAATCTTTCACAATTAGCTCTGCCCAAAAAGAAATCGTGAATTCTAAACTCTTTTTCAATAAATCCGCCAAATCCACCAAGGGCACCACAAGCCAATGCTTTGCTTCCTTCGATTTTTGTTTTTTTACTTTTGTTATTACTGTTTAGGTATCTAACAGGCGCTATAAGAAATTGTGATGCGTTATTATTGTCTAAAGCTTCTTTTATAGTGGTTGGTTTTACCTTTACTTGTCTTTTTAAAGCATTAATTGTGTTACCAATAACTGTGGAAAGTTGCGAGCTTTGTTCGAAAGTTGAAGGTTCGCCTGGAAATGGATCAACCATAATGATCGAATTTGTAAAAGTGTTGTAGTCACTCATTTTTGATGATAATTCTTCAATTTTTACATTTTTATCATCGCTTTTTTTAAGTTAAATAGACAATAGTGCTTCTTTTTCTTTTTCAAATGGTTCATTATTAATCAATCCACCGTCAATATTTATGGATCTGTAGGGTGATTTTTTAAATGGATTGTCTTGAGTTTTAGATATAAAATCAAACCAAGAATTTTCTTCCATGTATTTTGAATTTCTACTGATTCTTCGGGCTTTCAAGCCAATAGGAAATGCACCGGTTGCCATAGCAGCTCTCTGTGCTAAATCAACGTTGATTCTTTTTTTAAAATTTAAAGGAATCCATCCATCATTTAAATATTCTGATGCCGCATTACATTTTTGAAAACAAGTATAGTCACTGTGATGACTCATACTATGCTTATTGAAATCCTCACTATTTGAATCGAAATGAATTTTTTGATGCATTCCCGCTAAATTTGATGTTGTTACAAAAACACGTAAATTTTTTGAGATATACTTTTTGTTTGGGCTATAAACATCTTTTACAAATGTTGCTCTTCTTGAAATTTGATCTATAAAATACGAATTGAGTAAAGATTCAAAATTATAACTTGTTATATCTTTTGTGTCCAATAAAACATCGATCATATCGTCTTGCAATAAATCAACCCAATTGTGATACAGTCTATTTTCTTGGATTCTGCTGTTCAATTGATTGGCTGCTTTTTTCACAGGTTTTAATTCCTCTTCGAGTGCTGCCGAAGCAATTATTGCGGTCATGCCACCTGCAGATGATCCTCCCATATCAACAATTTCAATTTGATGCGACGGAGAATTTATTTCATTATGATCTTTTCTTTTTTGCCATTCTTCTAAAGCTTCTAATAAATAGTCCATTACACCAGCTGTATAAGCGCCTGCGGAGATTGTTCCAGTCATGCATAGACCAATTTTAAAAACATCTCTTGAACGATCTTTCTTCATTTTTCAATTTTTTTAATGGTTCAAACATATGTCTTAAGTTTTATATGTCAATACCATTAAATACCTGCTTTGTTAATTATTTATACGTAATCATTTTAAAAAATCACTTCTTCTATCGACAAATGACAGGTATATTTAGGACGTTATTGAAGTATTTATTTCTCAAAGATGCAGTTTAAATCAATATTTTATGAAGGTAATTTGCTGTGTTTTTTAATGCTTGAACGGATTGATAACCGTTTTCGTTTTTGATGATTGAAACGCTGATTTGTTGTTTATTGATGCAGGCAACTTCGAACACACTGTTATTTCTAACAGATGTAATAGTACCTGCTGCGATACCTTCATGTTGGTTTTCGCAGACGATCGCTTCGATAATTTTTATTGGTTTTCCGTCAAACATTGTGTCAGCGCCTTCATTCCAAGGATTGCAAGCTTTTATCAATGCAACGATTTCGGATGCTTCCATTGTAATCCAATCGATTTTTGTATCGTAAATTTCAGGCTTACCATAATAGTTTGCCTTGCTCGAGTCTTGTTTTCTTCTCGGAATTTTATTTACAAACTGAAGCATTTCGGCCGTGTTCAGCACCACTTGCGCCATGCGAACGCTTAACCGTGTTGATAAATTTCCATAAGTATCGTCTGGATTTATAGAAACAGTTTCAATAAAAATTACATCGCCTTCATCAAATTTTGAATTCATAAAATGAACACTGATGGCGGTTTCTTTCTCTTCATTTTTTAAAACTTCAAAAACGGGCATCACACCCCGATATTCTGGCAAAGGTCCTGGATGAAAATTGATGAATTTTTCCTCTGCCAAAGAAAGTGCATTTTCTGGAATTAAAAACGGAAACGATACTGAAAATACAAAATCTGGTTTGATGTCATTGATCCATTTTGCGAGATTTTTTACATCCTTTTTTGTTGCAAAAGATTTGAAGTGAATGTCATTATTTTCGCAAGCATCCTCCAAAGGATGACTAACAGAAGGGGCTGCACCACCTATGCCTATTGCAAACAAATATTTTTCATTTTCAAGTAATTGAATAGTTTTGAAAGCAAAGGCTCCACCACATAAAAGAAGTATTTTTAATTTTTTTTCCATCAAATGCATGTATAGCTATTATGCCAAGAAGACCTCAGTGCTTCTGGCTTGATTTGAATCATTTTTTCGTACTCATCAACAACATCTTCAATTTTATTTTCTACTTTCAAACAGCAAAAACCGTTCATTTCTTCAACCGAAACTTCATACAAGGGTGCAATGAATGTATTGGTTTCAAAATTAAATTTCATTGTGCCACGTGGACTTTCAAAAGTATGAAAACTAAGTGCCTTGGCTACATCAGAAATATTTCCATGATGTTTTTCAAGCAGTTCGCTCAAGTCTGATGCCAGTTGAGCACTTTCCCATCCCAACAACGAAAATATAGTCGCTTTTTTCGCTTTTTCAGATCTTTTTTGTATAAATGTTCTATTGAGTGGATTGTCGAGATGTTTTGACCAAGCAACAACACCCTTAATTTGATGGTTTGGATAAAACGTTTGCTCCAAAACGCTTTCTTCTAAACCAAAGGTGGTCATATAGATGGGAAGTTCTGTTGTTTTGATTTTAGATTTTATCTCATCGAAAAACCACTGAACAAAATCACCACTGAAAAGCGTGAGCAAAGCACTTTTTGGATGTGCATTCAAGAATTCGGTCAATGGAGTCATTGAAAAGTCTTCTTTGATATAACTGGTTGCATGGTTGAAAACAATATGACCCGAAGTATTTTCAAAGCCTTTTGAAATACTTAAAGTATGCAAATATCCACCATCGTAATATCCTGTAACCATGCCAGCTTGATCATAGCCGTCTTGAAATGCCCTTCTAGAAGTGAACCACGAAGACAAAGAATTATGCAATGAAAGAAAAATGATGTTGGCACACTTTGGATATTCGTTCGGTAAATGGGCTCCCGCATCTAAAACAACCAAAATTTTTTGTGTCGCTAGAAAAAGTGGTTTTATTAATTCTGCAGCTTGTTGACCGATGTAAGCAAAAACAAGGTCAACTTCTTCTTCTAGAAGTAGTTTTTCTGCGGATTTATAGCATTGTGTTTTATCTACGCCAAAGCCGATGTTTTCTGTGATTATCTTTAAGTTTTCTTTTCCTAAATAACTGAATCCCAATTTTAAACCTTCATAAATATCAATACCAATTGATTGATAATAAGTTGATCGAGGTAGTAAAATTCCTATTTTAATCATAAACTTGAGTTTGAAATTAAGACTGCCCTGAAATAATCAGGACAATCTTATTGTTGTTAAGAATTTAATTAAGGTCTTGGTGGAAAAATACCTACTGTTGCAATCGAATAATTCACTACCAAATAGGGATTTTGAATATTAAGAGGCGCATTCGAACCCGTTGGATCTGTAGTTCCTGAAAGCTGTAAACCTTGAATATTCGATCCTGCGGTTACACCATTACCAGTATAAATAGCTTCAGCAGCAAATGCAAAATGATTTCCAGAAGGCGATTGTTCATCAGCTGTGCTATTATTGGCGTTTAAAGTGACTCTTGTGTTGTTGAGCGTGTGCATGTGAGCGGGTAAGTTGTTAGATAACAAAGTGACCGATGCACTTCCTGATCTCTCGCCGATACTAAAAAATTTTAGTCCTGGTGATTGTCCTTGGTTCAAAGGCACTCTGCCTCTTAGATCAGGGATGCCAAATGTTGTAACAGCGTCACCACCGTAAGTGGTTCCTAGTAAGGCAAATAAAGCAGTATTCTGGCTTATAGACATGATGCGTCCGTCGCAAGGAACATGTCCTTTTGGTGAAAAATCAAATGCAAAGATTTTAATTTCTCCTAAAAATGGTTCTGTTGACATAAGAATTATTTTTTTTAAAAATTTATTTTTTTGTTAATTAAAATTGAAATTTGACCTTGATACCTTAGTTAAAATGTTTGAAAAAAGATCAAATGAGATAAAAAAGTGAAGCAATGCTACGGTCTTGATGGGAAAATTCCATTAATAGCGATTGAATAATTCACTACTAAATAAGGGTTTTGAATATCAAATGGAATTCCTTGTCCAGTGACATCCGTGGTACCACTGACTTGAATTCCTGCAATGTTTGCCCCAGGAGTTCCACCATTTCCAGTATAAATAGCATTTGCAGCATTTGCAAAATGATTTCCTGAAGGCGATTGTTCATCGGCAGTACCATCATTGGCATTTAAAGTAACTTTCGTATTATTTAAAGAGTGAATATGCGCAGGCAAATTCATCGTCGATAACGAAGTTGTTGTATTTCCGTCTCTTTGTCCCATGATAAAAGCGGAAAGTCCAGGTCCTTGCCCTTGATTGATAGGGGTTCTACCTCTTAAATCTGGCAATGCAAAAGTATTGACTCCATCGCCTCCATACGTTGTTCCAAGTAAGGAAAAAAGGCAGTATATTGTCTAATAGATAATATTTGACCACTGCAAGAAAAATAATTTTGTGGCGCAAAGTTAAACCCGAAGATTTTGATTTCGCCGATAAAAGGATCGTAAGACATAATAAAAATTAATTAAAGGTTAAAAATTGATTAGAATTTTAAATTACTTTTTTGCGTTAATGTTTGATTGAATAGACCAAGCAAAATCCAATTGCACTTGGTTCAAAAACAATTTTGTGTCATTCATGCTGATGTATTGGTCTGTAGTATAGCCAATATTGCCTTTTGCTGTGGCAAGCGCATGACATGACATACAATTGGTTTGCACACCATATTGTAAGTTTTTGTCAAGTTGATTGGGCGTTGTGAAAACACTAGGTCCAAAACCAGCTTCTAAATAGGGATTGAATGAAATAATGGTTTCTACACCAACGTTGGTTCCGCCATTGATTGGTTGATTAGGCCAAACCATCGCATAAGCTGGCGAAACTGCATAATGTGCTGCGGCTCCGGTGATTTGCTTGGGTTTCAAAGAAGCAATGTAAGACGAACTTGGCGCAAAGGGCTGTGCTGGGTTGTATGCCCAATAGTACGTTTGCCATGTCCAATTGCTAATTTCTTTGGTTCCAACGTGCATTCCGACAAGTAAAACATAGTCGCCTTCAACAAAATCTGAACTTCCTTTGTCTTGATGTTGATTTAAATAGGCAGCTGCTTCTTTGTCTAATTGATAGTTGATAAAATCTTTCAAATTACATGTTGCGCTTGCTATTTCAGCATTTGTTGGAGTCACAGAAGTAACGGGAGTTAACTTTTTGTTGTTTTCTTGACCGTTTTTCGTATCCACATATACATAAGTATTCCATGTGGTATGATCAAAAGTCTTGGCAGGATTGGGTGTGCCGGGCCAAACAGGCACTTTAATCATTCCATTGCTGTCTGGTTTTGCGGCATAGTAAGTAGGTTTTGTAGTAATTGCAGCACTAGGAAAGGATGGAATTTTGCCAATACCATCGTTGACTGCATACTTATTCAAAACAGACTGATTGAAAATAAGATTTTCAGTTGCGAAACAAGATGCTGTTGGATTGTAAGAAACAGTTTCAAAAACTTGACCAAGCTTTTCATCTGACGCTTGAGCTAACGCTTTGCCATTTGTAAGTAATTGCGCATGCAAAAACTGTTGCGGAACATTGAGTTCTGTCCTGTTTTTTTTGACATTTACGCAGCCACCTTCTTTATTTTGAGCTGCCGAGAAATCTGCAATTTCTTTGACACCCAACCATGTTTCATACACCAATAGCGTGTCGCCTTTATAAATCTGATTTGATTTTGAGGTAAGTCCAGCCCAAATACCCCACGCGTGATTTGTAATACTGATGGTGTCTCTATTGGCTAACCAAGTGTAAATGGCAGTAGAATCTTCAGGAAAATTAAAATTCTCAATACCCAAATTTTCAGGAAATTCTTGCGGAATGATTTCAGTGGGTGCGATTGTTAAATCTTCTTTGTCATCTATTTTTTTGCAAGAAACATTGACCATCAAAGTAAAGATCAAAAGCAAGCTAAAAGTAGTATTACCTCTAAAAATATTTACGTGTTTTGTTTTCATTGACTAGTTGTTTAAGTTGAGATTGATTTTTAAAACCCTCATGCATTTGTTTTTTCAATCCAATGCATGAGGGTAATTTAAACTAGTTGGTTGATTTTACGGGTACGTTTTCAATATCGTTTTTCCAATAAGAAAAACCTCCAGTTCCGTTCCATGCGTTGTCAATGGCCATGTGCGCATTAAAATCTGCTAAGAATGAGCCAATGGCTGGCGGTGGCACAGAGTGCACATACTGCCCTTGAAGGCTTACAAGTTTTGTAATGTTTCCAAATCCAGTGGCAACCATTTTGCCTGTAACTTGCACTACAATGTGTCCATCTGGTCCTTGAACGGCTTGTGTGATTACAACCGTTCCCGAAACTGTGTTTTGTGATGGGACTACGACTAAACTAAAGTTTGCAACGGGTGCGCCTGCCATCCCTACATTTCCGATGGTTCCTTGAGCTAAGTAAGCTCCTGCTAATAATTCTGACATAAAAGTTTGGGTTTTTGGTTTTCCTACTCGTATGGCTTTTCAGTTCCGCCCTGTTTTTTAGATTGGTTGCTTGTCTCCAATAGTTACATTAAATAATCTTAAAGCGTTTTTATAAACTACTAAAAATCAAATGCTATCGTGATTATGTTCATTTAACTGGTGTAAAATTATTTTATAATTTGAGCTTACACAATACCAAAAAACACCTCTTTTTGTACGTGTAATTACTTAGTTTTTGAAAAAAATGAGTGAAAATCTTATTTTTTTAGAAAAATTATTAAAAAAGGTGTGTTGGGGATTATTGATTTGTTGAGCAGTTTGAAGATCTTCAAATCATGGTTAAACCTATTTGTACTTGAATTGATCAATGAAAAAAAAAGCATCT
>JBEILV010000054.1:0-16464 GCA_040379105.1 Flavobacterium sp. | reverse complement strand
GAAAGTAACATCTTCAAAGTCTTCGTCAATCACTTGCCCAAAGGCAAATACAGACAAAAACAGAAAAAAGAGTAACGTAATTTTTTTCATAAATAGAATTTGAAGTTAATTAGTATGGTAAGGAGCAAATTTAACAAAAAAGATACAGCATGTTAATAAATAATTCACTTTAACATGTTAAATCATTTTTTGAATCTGAAAACTTTATAAAATCAGTGTTTGTTTATATTGTAAATTTGCATCAAACGAATTTAAAATGCTAGAAATACAAAAACATCAATTTGAGAAAACGATTATAATAGGTGCCGTTACGCAAAATCAAAACGAAGAAAAATTAAATGAATATTTAGACGAACTAGATTTTCTAACTTTTACAGCGGGCGGTGAAGTTGTCAAACGATTTTGGCAAAAGCTAGACAAGCCCAATCCGAAAACATTCCTCGGAACAGGAAAAATGGATGAAATTAATACTTATATTAAGGAGTATGAAGTAACGACCGTTATTTTTGATGATGAACTTACGCCTGCGCAACAAAAAAACATCACTAAAATTTTAGACTGCAAAGTGCTTGACAGAACGAATTTGATTCTCGATATTTTTGCACAAAGAGCAGAAACATCTTATGCCCGAACGCAGGTAGAGTTGGCGCAATGTCAATATTTACTTCCGAGACTATCAGGAATGTGGACACACTTAGAGAGACAACGTGGTGGAATTGGAATGCGCGGACCTGGGGAAACTGAAATTGAAACCGATAGAAGGATTGTTCGTGATAAAATTGCACTTTTAAAAGAAAAAATCAGAAGTATCGACAAGCAAATGTCTGTGCAGCGAGGCAATCGCGGCGCAATGGTTCGTGTTGCGCTCGTTGGTTATACGAACGTTGGAAAATCTACTTTAATGAATGTAATCAGCAAAAGTGAAGTTTTTGTTGAAAACAAACTTTTTGCTACTTTAGACACTACGGTTAGAAAAGTGGTCATTAAAAATCTTCCTTTTTTATTATCAGACACTGTTGGTTTTATTCGTAAACTACCCACACAATTAATCGAATCTTTTAAAAGTACACTTGATGAAGTTCGAGAGGCCGATTTATTGTTGCATGTTGTTGATATTTCCCATCCAGATTTTGAAGATCATATTGAATCTGTAAATAAAATCCTTTCGGATATTAAAAGCAATGACAAACCAACCATCATGGTTTTTAATAAAATTGATGCATACCAATACGAACCCATTGATGCGGATGATTTTTCAATCGAAAAAACAACCAAAAACTATTCTATTGAAGATTGGAAACGCACTTGGATGCACAAAACTGGATCGGAAAACACACTATTTATTTCGGCTACAGAAAAAGATAATTTTGAAGAAATGAGAGCCAAAGTATATGAAAAAGTAAGAGAAATTCACGTAACGAGATTTCCCTATAATAAATTTTTGTATCCAGATTATGAGGATGCTATTGAATCTTAATTTAAAAAAAAGCCCGTTTAGAATTGATCGATACGGGTTTTTTTGAAAAGTATTTTTTGTTTTAAAAAGTATAATTTACGCCCAAACCAATTACTTGTCGGGTTTGAAATCCTCTAAAAGCATTGTCGTCGTAGATGGTTTGGAAAGCAAAATTGGTGGTTAAATATTTATTTACTTTCAAAACAACATTCAATTGATAGTCTAAATCGACGTTTTGAGCATCTTCCAAATAATTCGAATATAAATTCAAGATGTTTTCAAAAGTAACGTTTTCCATGATTTGAAATTTGTAATAGCCATTCACTGCCGCCCCAAATTCCACACGGGAAGTTTTGCCTTGTTCCACACCAAAAGAAGAGGCTAATTCAGTAAATTTTCCATCAACCAAAATCAATCTTGAAGTAGCTGGTGCAATGTTTACTCTTAAATTATCGCTTTTTTTCCAAAGCATACCAGGTCCTAATTGAAAATAGGCTGGCGAAAATAATTGCGAATTTCTTAATCCAGATGCTGGATCTAAACCTGCATCCATTTGTGTTTTAAAATTAAAAAACATAGAATAATACCAATTTCCGCCTGCTTTCTTTCCGGCTGTGGATGTAAATTCTATTCTATCGTCTGTTTTTTGTTCTGGTTGGTCTTTGATTTTTGTCAAACCATAAGCCACAATCACTTTATTTGTCCAGCTCAAATTGCCTTTTGTATAATTGAAATCGTAGTTAACACCCACGTTTCCAGAAACATTGCTTTGTCCGCCGGCTTGCCAATTTTCAAACGATGATTGATTGACTAGCAAAGTGAAATTTCCTTTTTTAGACCAATAAGAAGTGTCTTTTTGTGTTTCTTACGCAAAAGAAATCGATGCAATCAAAAGGAAGAAGTAGATTTTTTTCATTTCTATTAAGTTTGAGCGGCAAAGTTAATTTTTTAAGAAAAAACACCAACTTTTCGATTACTTTTTTGCCTTAAAGAGCGGCACAGCCGAACAAGCTTCGCCATACATGATGCTTTTTGCATGGTTTTGCAACTTTTGCATCGCTAAAATATAGGCCATTTCTGGCACTGGTTTTTTGGAGCATCCTTTCAAAATCACGGGCTTGTCTTGATAGATTGTATAATCAACCGTTTCTAGCATCGATGCGTAATAAATGGTGTCGAAATCTTTCAATTGCCCCGAAATAATTTTTTTAGCAAAAGGTTGCAAATGACTTGTTACCAACAAAACAGCCCAAGCGGGCAAAATGGCATCGGTGCTGCAATATACTGCTACAAAAGCATCTTGATAGACTGACCAGTCGTGGTTTTTTAAGGCTTCTCTAAAATCTTTTTCTTTCAACAAAAAACCTTCAATCAGCCATTGAGCAATATCCACTTCCATTTTGATGCCTTTTGGATAATAATCTTCCAAATCAAAAACCATCAGTGCGCTGCTTGCAACTTTGTTTACTATTTCCATTTTAAATTAAAAATTGATCTATCAAAAATTTAATTGAAAAAATTATAACATGCCTAATTCTAATTTTGCCTCTTCGCTCATCAAATCTTTGCTCCATGTTGGATCGAAAGTGATTTCTACTTCGCAAGATTTTACGGCATCAATCGATTTGATTTTTTCTTCGACCTCTCTTGGCAATGTTTCTGCCACCGGACAATTGGGCGAAGTTAGAGTCATAAGTATTTTCACATCATTGTCTTCGTTGATCATCACATCGTAAATCAATCCGAGTTCGTAAATATCCACAGGAATCTCTGGGTCGTAAATAGATTTTAGTGTTTTAACCACATCATCTCCTAAATTAATCGTATCGTCAAAAGTTTCCATAAATTTTAATTTTCAAAATGTGATTCTTCATTTAAGCCTTTGCTTGATAGGCCAAGGCATACATTTTTATTTGTTTGATCATCGATACCAATCCGTTGGCTCTTGTTGGCGAAAGGTGTTCTTTCAATCCAATGGCATCAATAAAATCGGTGTTGCTTTGCAAAATTACACTCGGCATTTGATTCGAAAAAACCCGGATTAGAAGTGCCACAATTCCTTTGGTCAAAATGGCATCGCTGTCTGCAGAATAGATGATTTTTCCTTCTTTTTCAATGGCATGCAACCAAACTTTCGATTGGCATCCTTTGATGATGTTTTCGTCGGTCTTCAAATTTTCGTCAATCAAAGGCAACGATTTTCCGAGTTCGATGATGTATTCGTAGCGTTGCATCCAATCTTCAAACATTGAAAATTCGTCTATAATTTCGTTTTGAATTGTCTCGATGTTCATTCTTTGTAAATAATTATTCCAAAATTTCATTTTCAAATTGCGCCAAATCAACAATCATTTTTGTGATTTCGGCAATCTTTGCTGGCGGATTTCCGTGGTCAAAAAAATCGCTCACAAAAGTGTTTTCTTGCGTAACAACGGTCAATTTTCCCGATGCCGCTCTGTCAGAAGCCCTATTGTTTGTGGGAGCTTTCAAATCTTTCATTTGCTCCAAATTAACGTTGTTAAGTAAAGTCATCAATCGATTCCAAGTTTCTTTACTCATTTTTTGAGTCGTAAATTTTGAACCATCTCTTTCGAAAGTAGTCAACACCGCATCTTCTTTCACAATCACTTTTTTGAAATTTCCACGGGTGGATGATTCATATTCAAACACAATGTTCTTGTTTTCAATGTTTAGAGTAGCTTCTTTTTCTTTCTTTTGCAATGATTTACAGCTCACAATCATTGTAAAAAGGACGAGTAACAAAATTGATTTTTTCATGTTTTTATTGGTTCTAAGAGAGCATCATTTGCGCTTTTCGAACGGCTTGCGCCAAAGCATCTATTTCTTCTTTTGTGTTGTAAAATGAAAACGAAGCCCTGATTGTGCCAGGAATTTTAAAAAAATCCATGATTGGTTGCGCACAATGATGACCCGTTCTGACCGCAATTCCTAATTTGTCAATAATCGTTCCAATGTCATACGGATGAATATTTCCCACGTTAAAGGAAATCACCGAAGTTTTCTCAGCGGCAGTGCCATAAATTTTCAAATCATCAATTTCGCTCAACACAGCCGTTCCATAATCCAAAAGTTCTTTTTCATACTTAGCAATGTTTTCAAAACCAATATTTTGCATATATTCTATCGCCGTTCCCAACACAATACCGCCCGCAATATTGGGTGTTCCAGCTTCAAATTTATGAGGCAAACCAGCGTAGGTTGTTTTTTCAAAAGTGACCTCTTTAATCATTTCGCCACCGCCTTGATAGGGAGGCAAATCTAACAAAAGTGCTTCTTTTCCATACAAAATCCCCACTCCCGTAGGTCCACAAACTTTGTGTCCCGAAAAAACATAAAAATCGCAGTCCAAATCTTGTACGTCGGGCTGCAAATGTGGCGTGGCTTGTGCACCGTCAATCAAAACCCAAGCTCCGACTTTGTGCGCCGCTGCAATCATTTCCTTCACCGGATTGATGGTCCCCAACGCATTCGAAATTTGGTTCACGGCCACTAATTTAGTTTTTTCCGAAAGCAATTTTAAATATTCTTCCTGAATCAATTCGCCTGCTTCGTTCATAGGAATCACCACGAGTTTCGCGCCCATTCTTTCGCAAAGCATTTGCCAAGGCACAATATTACTATGATGTTCCAAAGCCGAAACCATAATTTCGTCGCCCGCTTTCACGAATTTCGCCATTCCGTTTGCCACGATATTGATGCTGTGCGTTGTCCCAGCTGTAAAAATAATTTCTTGCGAAAATGCCGCATTCAAATGTTTGCGAACAATTTCTCTCGAAACCTCGTAAGCGTCTGTGGCTCTTTGACTTAAAGTATGCACTCCACGATGAATATTGGCATTGATTGATGCGTAATATTGACTCATTGCGTCAATGACTATTTGAGGTTTTTGAGAAGTTGCCGCATTATCGAAATAAACCAGAGGTCGGCCATTAATATTTTGATGTAAAATAGGAAAATCTGCTCTTATTTTTTGAACGTCTAACATTTTCAAAGCTTTTGATGCAAATTTAAACCTTGTTTTTAAAACAAATCATAATTTAGATAGAATAATTCTATATAGCTAATAAAGTTGGTTTGAAGTGGTTGCTGACTGTCTCAAAGTCTTGGGCTGGAGTTTGATTTACTGTGTCAACTCGATTAAATTATATATGTACATATATATAAGAGGCGAATCGATAAATTCCATTCCTTTTTTACAATGCATTTCTAATGATGTTCCACATTATCTTTTGAATTGAATGGATATAAAAATCATATCGATTTAAACGGCATTTTTAGCATTCATTTTTAGGATGCAAAAATTTAAAATAGCATTTAAAAGTAAAAAATAAACACTTAAACGATGTTATTCAACGTCTTTTTTTGACTTAAATCTGTTAAAATTCAAAAACAAACTTAAAATATTTTATAAATAACTCAAAATCAATTATTTAAAAAAAATAAAATTTATTGCTTTTTGTGTTGTTCGTTTATGTTTTTATCTATATTTGACACATAACAAAAACAAACAAAAACAAACAAAAACAAACAAAAACATGAAAATTAAATTATTAAACACAATGACTTTAAAGAACGCAATGGTGTTCTTTGTAAGTGTCGGATTTGCTTTGACAGCAAACACAATTTCTGCACAATCAAAAACAAACGTTGTAGAAGTTGGTTCAATTACAGATTTGCCTGCTGCTACAAGTGCAGGAGAAATCAAGTTAAATCCATTTAATGTATATGTGATACATGGAATGGTAGATTTGGGTGTGAATTACATCAATATCAACGGTGCTGGTTTGAAAGGAATCGATCCAGGGAAAGATGGTTTTGTTTCGAAAGTAGATGGGGCAGTTTTAAGAAGTAAGAAAAACTTGGTTTATTTAGAAAATTTATCTGTTTTGAATGCTTCTAGAGGAACTTCAGCTTACGATTTTGAAGACACAACAGGAAATTATTATTGTAATCTTTTTGCAGGAAGCTCAGTTATTGATGCGCCAGGTATTACAAGTAAAGGTGTTGGTATCATCAAAGGGTTTAACACAACTTGTATCGATTTGAACTACTGGGACACAGCAGACGGAATCAAAATTGGTGGTAAAATGTTGAAATTTACCTCTGCTTTAAACTACATTACAGGTATTAAACAAGGTGCTGCTTTCGAAATTTTGGGCGATGCAATTATAGAAGATATCGTTGCAACTGGTAACTATTTTGTTTACAAAGGGGGAGTTGGTGTTAAAGTGAGTCCAACTGCGCAGGTGAAATTGGCTCGTTTTTCTTTAAACTTATTTAAAGGACAAGACAAATTTCTTGAAGGAATCAATTCTTACACTCCAGGATGGCAAATGTTTGGTAATGGTGTTGGGGTACCAGATACACAAGCAAAAGCCTACTGCTACATGTCAGGAAATTCTTCTAGCACCAACTTCCAAGCTCAAAATGCTTTCGAAAAAATCCAAGGAAACACAGTGCCAAAAGTATAACAATTGTTTCAAGCAGTGGGTAATAATAAATCCAAATATACTGGAACACAAGTTCTTAATGTAGATTTGTATGCTACAATTAATGGAATTTCAAGTACGTTTGATGGTAGCTATACATTGGCTATTATGAAAAACGGTGTTGAAGTAATCCTTCCAAATTCTACAGTAAGTAACATTCCTGAAGGACAAGGGTTTTCGATCAGCTTAATGACAGATGCAAATTTGGTTAATGGCGATGAGTTAGAAGTTTTCATTAGATCTAACAACAATCCAAAAATCAAACCAGTGATTGTATCTGAAATGATATTTAAAATTGAAGAGTAATTAGTTTAAGGTTGAACTCTTGAAAAGTAGGTAAATAGAACACACCATTGATGTTTGCCTGCTTTTCTATTTAAATCAAATCATGATGAACTCAAAAAGCGTTTTCCTCATCTCGGTGACAGTTTTTTTTACTTTCCTTTTTGGTGTTTTGATGAGCGATTTTAAACCCGTTATCAATTTTGTTTGCCTTGCTTTGATTTTATTTGTTGGAATTCCACACGGTGCTTTAGATAACTTCTTGGTTCAAAAAAACACAAAATTATCAAAAGTTAGATTCCATCTTTTGTATTCAGGTTCGGTTTTGGCCTATATTCTATTGTGGTTTATATCACCATCCTTGAGTTTACTTATTTTTCTATTGATTTCGGCATATCATTTTGGAGAATCTCAATTGGCAACACTTAGATCGCCTTTGCTACTTTCGAAAATTGTTCATTTCTTTTGGGGTTTGTCTATAATTTTAACTTTGCTCTATCTTAACTATGGCGAATTTTATCAAAGTATAAACAAATATCAAGTCTTTGAACCCATCACTTCTGTACTCAGCAAGTCTATGTTTTTTGTCATTACATGTGTTTCCAATATCATATTGTTATTTCTTTTTTTAATCGTTACTCAGTTTAAATTATTCACTTTACAAAAATTATCCTACGAAATTTTTTGTCTTATCTTATTATATAGTTCATTCTATATTTTAGATTTAACCGTAGGATTTACCATCTATTTTGTGTTTTGGCATTCGTTAGTAGTCATGAAGCTGATTTTAAATTACTTCAGACAGGCTAAGTTTACAATAGGAATGTTATAGTTTATAAAATTACTACTGCCCAATACTTTGATTAGTATCTTGGTTGGGTTCATTCTTTTTTCAAGCATCAACTTGTTGAACTTCGAAATTGATTTCACTTCTGTAGTATTTGTTTTGTTATCAGCTTTAACTCTGCCTCATGTTTTCATTATGGAAAAATTTAATGAAAAAGTATCAAAAGCGTGAAGCTTGATCAATGTAAATAATGCCAATTTTGCAACCTAGGGAAACAACTCGAAAGAGTTGTTTTTTTTTTGTTTAAAACTTTTTAGAAATGGGCTCTCAATTGCACGCTTCCTGTATGAATTGCATCGCTCGTTTCGCTTTTTCTGCCTTGGTAATTGATGTTAATGTCGAGAAAATCTGTAATATTCTTTTGCACTAAAAGTTGCCAAGTTTGATTTCGACCGGGTTGTAATCCTTCCAACATTTGAAATGCAACCGCAGAATTATTTTGCCCATCAAATTCATTATTAAACAAAGAGAAAGAACCGTTAATGGTCCATTTTTTAAATCCATTCAGCGTCAAACTTGTTCCAATTTTGGTTTGAATCAGTTGTTCCATGGCTTGAATATGGTTCTGTTTGTTCTTGTGTTCAAACAAGAGTTCGAGGCTTGTGTTTTGAGAAAACAAATAGGAAATTTTGGGTTGAAAGGCAGTTTCTGTGATTTCGAAGTTTTTTTCTGAAAAATTTTCGGAATTCAATTCGCTTTCGCTAAAAGTGCCTTGCATCGAAAATAGCCAAGTTTTTTTGAGTAAATGATCGTATTGCAGTTGATGTGCGCTGTTTTTCGTTTCCTGAAATCCAGCCGAAAGCAAATTCCGAGCATTATTTTTCACGAAAGTGTAAGTGCTCGAGTGTGTTTGTTTTCCACGATTGAAAAACAAACTATTGCGCCAATTGGCATTCAATCCCAACAAATCATTATTGGTGGTTGAAAACGGATTCAAATCGAAATTTTCGTCGTTTCGAGCGATTTTTCTCTCAATCAAAAAAGAAGTTTGGTTGTAAAAATGCGATACAAATTTTCGCCAACCTTTTTCATTTTGCCAAGATTGAAAATTGAGCACCAATCCCTGCGAGAACCGATTTTGATGCGTAGGCAAAAACACTTGATTGGGCAAAAACACCCGAATATAAATCGCTAAATCTGGAAATGGAGCAATTTCAAATTCTTCTAATTCCTGAATCCCGTTGTTGTTATAATCGATCCAAGTGTACACTCCTTGCCCCGGACTGACTTCCAAATAGGTAAATTCTTGTTGCGCAATCGTACCCGAGCTATTTTCATAAGTGGTTGAAATTTGCATTTTTTGATCGAAAAAAACATCCTGATACGCAATTCTAGAATTCAAAGACCGAATTGGAGAGCGGGTTGCTTCGGTAAATGTCAAGTTTCTATAATTGACAAAAACAGACAAATTACTTTTCTCGGTTTGGATGAGTTTCGATTTTAAAAAATAAGTATCAGAAGTCGTTACGTGTTGTACCATCGAACCGACCAAACTATCGGTTTTGCGTTGCAAATAGCCTAATTCTACAAACACTTTTGTGCTATCGCCACGCCCAATGGAAGCTCCCCATTCTTTAAATTCCTGACTTTGAGCGGTCAATATTTCGTTTGGCAATAATTTTTCTTCTACTTGCTCAATTTGTAACTGGGTGTTGAGCCAATTTTTTTTGTATTGATATTGCAAATGGCTCGTGTTGCGTACAAATTTTGTGTTTCGTTCATTGCCTTCACTTTGCATCCAACTTCCACGGTTCAAAAAGACAAAATTTCGATATTTTGCCCTGCCGTCCAATCGATGTCGAAGTCCTGAAAAAGTGTTTGAGAAATCTAGTTTTTCTAATTGATATTGTGCAAAACTTCCTTTTTTATTGCGCCAATCCAAACCTGTTGTCAACAATTGTTGATTGCCCGATTGCAAACCTACCAAGTTCCAATCGCGGTTGAATTCTATCGTAAAAAGGCGTTCGATGGTTCTAAAATTCTCCTGAATCCATTGATAATTCAAATGGCTGTTGAGTGTCCAATTTTCTTTCGTAATCAGTCTTTTATCCGCCTGGATCCGACCCGCAATGCCTTGATTGTCTTCGTCATCTATCGAAGAATAAAGGTTCAAATCGTTGGTGCTTGTTGCCAATTCAAAATCAACTTTTGTTTTTTCATTCGGATGAAAACCTCCTATCACGGTGGCAATTTGAACTTTAGTCGGTGCCACCAATCGAACCACGGGTTCATAATTTCCCCTCAGTAGGCCGTTTTCGGGAGCTCGATATTCATAAATTCTGCCCACGGCTTGGTTGTTTGCCAAAATGTAATTTCCCATGTTGTCGCCCACCAAACTGAACCTAACATTATACAAAACTTCTTCAGGATTGTTAGAAAATTCGAAGATTTCAACCCCGTTTTCAATGACTTTTCGATATAAGATTTTATTTTCAGAAAAAGAATCTTCATACGCAGACGGTGCATTCATCAAACTTAAATCATCGCCGGCGGTTTGTAAAATCTCGATTTGTTCTTCGGATAAATTTTGTTGCAAAGGTTGGTTTTTCACATCGTTTTCCGAATATAAATAACCGCCGATATGCCAACTTTCACGTTCGTGTTTTGCACCACCATACGTTACAAATCTTGTGTAGTTTTGATCTGTGTATTGATATTCTATTTGGATTCGCATGTCGGACGTAATCGGAAAAAGCGATGTAAAAATGATTTCGCCCGCATTATAATCGATCACATATTGATTGTTTTCGCCTCTTTCCAAAAGAATCCCATTCACAAAAACCCGTTCAGAACCTGAAATCACCAAAACATAAAGTTCGTTGTTATTGCCTCTCAATTTATACGGCCCTTGATTGCCTTCTTGTCCCGTGAAAATACTGCGCGCATATTGTCCTCGCACCAAAGCTCCCGAAGCTTCAATCGTCGTCTTGCTCGATGTGTTTTCAAGGTTCACTTGCGTGTAAAGTCCTTGTACTTTTTTGTTGAAATTCAAAAATTGTGCGGTTCTGTTTTCCAAAAACAAATCGCCTGCACGAATGCTCCAGTTTTTTGAGAAAAGTTCAATAAAAATCTGATCAAATTCGTCCAATCTTTGCGAATAGCCACCTTCTTGCAGTGGAATGTTACTGTCTTGAATGGAAGCACGAATGCCGATTTTGTCCGAAATTTGTCCTGAAATTTGTAAGTCTAAATTCGAATTGACCACGGCGTTTTGGTTGTTGCCAATCGTGACTCCTCTTGTAATACTTCCGTTGGTGTTCAATCCTTGAAAGATTTTTTCTCTATTTTTTATGGCGGATTCTATCTGAAAGAGTTGTTTGCCCGCTTCGTTGCTTACCACGCGTTTTGGATCGTAGAGCGAATATGTTTTGGTCATGAAATCTGGAAATTTCAAATAACGAACTGTCACGGAATCAGTGTTTTGATAATTTGGCTCGAACGAAAGTGTTGCTTTTTGAAAATTTACTTTGTAAAACGATGTGTCAATCAAAGTGCCCGAAGCGTCTAAAATTTTAAAAAAAGCTTGGTTGATGCCCACAGAATCCAATTGAATTTCCTGCGCCGATGGTTTGATTTTGATTCTTTTGTAAGGCGTTTCTATTTCCTGACCAAAAATTTGGCTCGAAAACAAAAGACCTAACAAAACCAATCGCCATAAATTCATACAATAAAAACTCTAAAAAGCGCAAAGTAGTATTTTTGGAAACCAAATGTTGTTTTTTCTCAGTCAATCACCATTTTAAACCCGATTCTTGGAATATTTTCAATTTGAATTTGTGGTTCGTTTCTGAAAATTTTGCGCAATCTCGAAATGAAAACATCCAAACTTCTGCCCAAGAAATAATCATCGCTTTCCCAAAGGTCGAGCAATATTTTTTCTCTTTTCAAAACAATGTTTTTATGGTCTAAAAAAAGTTTGAGCAATGCAGCTTCTCTTTCCGTTAGATTGATGGTTTCGCTTGGGCTTTTGAGTTGGTAATTGGTGGGATCAAATTCAAAACTTCCCACTTGATACAACGAGGTTTTCGGTGCAGTTTTCTGACTTCTATGCAAAAAAACTTCCATTTTTAAAGTCAACTCTTCGATGCTGTATGGTTTTACCAAATAATCGTCGGCGCCAATTTTCAATCCTTTGATGCGGTCTTCTTTCATTGTTTTGGCCGACAAAAACAAAATCGGTATTTCCTGATTTCTTTTTCTAATGGCGGTTGCAATTTCAAATCCATCCATGTCGGGCAACATAACATCCAAAATACAAAGATCGAAAGTGTTGGCACAAAAAGCGTCAAAACCCTCTTTTCCGTTGGGAAAATGAAAAATTTCATAATTGTTCATCAAACTGTCGGCTGTTAAAAAAGCCAATGTTTCGTCGTCTTCGATGTATAAAACTTTTTTCTTGCTCATTTTGTCAGGTCTTTTTTTGGAATGGTTACGCTTATTTCGAGTCCGTTCGGTTGTAGGTTTTTTAGATTAATTTTCCATTGATGTAAGGCCAAGATTTTTTTCACATAGAAAAGTCCAATGCCAAATCCTTCTACTTCTTTGCTGTCTAATCTCGGCACACGATAAAATTTGTCGAAAATATGTTTGAAATGTTTGTTTGCAATGCCAATGCCATTGTCTTGAATCCGAACTGTGCAATGATTGTTTTCAACCACCGAAATTTTCACTTTTGCATCGGGCTGACTATATTTTACAGCATTGTCCACCAAATTAAAAAACATATTGTAAGTGTGAAATTCATCGCAAATAAGCATCAAATTTTCGGGACAATCAATTTCAATTGCTGGTTTTAGTTTGTATTTCAACACAGCATTTTCGACGATCAATTCAAACATTTTCCGAATAGGAACTTCTTTTTTGTCTAATTTTATCCATGCGCCTTCACTTTTGGATGCGGTCAAAATCCGTTCGATGTGTTCGTTCAATTTATTGCTTTGTTGAATAATAATTTGAAGATATTTCGAAAGCTTGGCTTCTTTTTGTATATCTTCTTGATTTTGAACATATTTTGAAGCAATCAATATTGACGATAAAGGCGTTTTGAATTCGTGGGTCATGTTGTTGATGAAATCTTTTTGCAAATCGCTGTATTTTTTTTGTTGCAATAACATCAAAATCGAATAGACATAAATTACGAGTACAAAGATTAAAATCAACGAATAAATCCAATAGGTTTGTAATGAAGTGATGTAGCTATATTTCAAATTAGGGAATCGAATGCCAAAATAATACGTCAAATCAGATTTTTTTTCGAAACAATTTTCGCATGCTTCTAAGTTTTTATTGCCAAAGCCAACGTAATTTCCATACACCATTTCATCAGAAGCACAGTTGTAAATGGCATATTCAAAATCGACTTCCAATCGCACTTTTTGAAATTCTGCTTTCAGATAATACGCCAAAACACGCTCGTCAAAAACATCGTTCACATTGACGAGGTAATAATCTTCTGTCACTTTTTGGATTTGATTCGTAATAGGAAGAAGCGTTCCATTGTCGTTATAAATTTTTTGAACCACATCTTGCAAAGCGAAATAGATCTTCTCTCGATATTCTTTCTTTTCGAAATCATACGCCTTGTTCAGCATCAAAAGTTGCATGACAAGAACGCCTACGATGGCGAAAAATCCGATGATGATGATTATGTTGAGTCGGTTGAATTTCATTTTGAGATTAGCTTTTAAATCAATTTATGAATTGATCGTTACAAATGTAGGATGAAATTTCATTGAAAAAATGTTTCACAAAAACCGATTAACAACTCATTAACAAACCTTAGAGGCTAATTAACAACAACTTTTGTAAAGGTTTATACTTTTGCGATGTAAATAATTAATAATCAAAAAAACATAAAAAAAATGAAATCTACAAAACTTACAATCTTCGGATGGATGGCTGTTTTATTGTTCTCGGCAACTTCTTTTGCACAACAAGTTTCAAAATCAACAGCACCAGCGCAGAAATCTTTAACTCCACAAGTTTCTGCTCAAAAAACTCCGCAAGCAGTTGCTCCAGCTGAAAATTTGAAACCTGCAACAGAGGTAAAATGGCAAGAAACCACGCATAATTTTGGCGACATTAAAAAAGGAGTGCCTGTAGATTATGATTTCACTTTTGTGAATACAACATCAGAAACCATCATAATCAGCAATGTAAAAGCTTCTTGCGGTTGTACTGCTACCAACTATACTAAAACTCCAATCAAACCAGGCGAAACTGGATTTGTATCAGCTAAATTTAATGCTGCTGCTGCTGGCCCATTTTCAAAAACGGTTCGTGTGAATTTCAACGAAGGCGAAAAACCTGTAACCTTGGTCATCAAAGGAAAAGTACTAGAAGGCGAATCAAGATAGTTTCTGAAAATTTATAAAATAAAAAAGGCGAAGATGTTTAAAATCTTCGCCTTTTTTTATGCCATTTATTTTAGTCTAAATTCATTTCTGGAATATCGCCAATGATGATTAGATGGCCTTCGGTTGCTTTTTGAATTTCTTCGACAGAAACACCCGGCGCACGCTCTAAAAGTTGGAATCCTTCAGGGACAATGTCCAAAACCGCCAATTCGGTTACGATTTTCTTTACACAACCCACTCCTGTTAATGGTAAAGAACATTTTTTCAATAATTTGGATTCTCCAGCTTTGTTTACATGCATCATTGCAACGATGATGTTTTCGGCGGAAGCCACCAAGTCCATTGCGCCGCCCATTCCTTTTACCATTTTTCCTGGAATTTTCCAATTGGCAATATCGCCATTTTCAGAAACTTCCATGGCGCCCAAAATGGTCAAGTCCACGTGTTGACCACGAATCATTCCGAAACTCATGGCTGAGTCAAAAAACGATGCGCCCGCCAAGGTGGTAATGGTTTGTTTTCCCGCATTGATGATGTCGGCATCTTCCTCGCCATCAAATGGAAACGGACCCATGCCCAAAACACCATTTTCGCTTTGAAATTCTACGTTTAAGTTTTTAGGGACATAATTGGCCACCAATGTGGGAATGCCAATGCCTAAATTTACATAATAACCGTCTTTTACTTCTTTGGCAATTCTTTTTGCAATGCCTATTTTGTCTAGTGCCATGTTGTTGCGTCGTTTAAAAATTATAAAGCACGAGTTCTCACTGTTTTTTGCTCAATTCGTTTCTCGTATTCGTTTCCTTGGAAAATACGATTTACAAAAATTCCTGGAATGTGAATTTGATTCGGATCCAAACTGCCTGCGGGAACTAATTCTTCTACCTCTGCAATCGTGATTTTTGCCGCACCACACATACAGGGATTGAAATTGCGCGCGGTTCCTCTGAAAATTAAATTGCCAGCCTCATCGCCTTTCCATGCTTTTACGATGGCAAAATCGGCTTTATAAGCTTCTTCCATTACATACATTTTTCCATTGAATTCGCGGGTTTCTTTGCCCTCAGCCACTTCTGTTCCAAATCCTGCGGGCGTAAAAAATGCGGGAATGCCCGCTTGTGCAGCTCTGCATTTTTCAGCCAAAGTGCCTTGTGGTGTGAGTTCTACTTCTAATTCGCCAGAGAGCATTTGTCTTTCAAATTCGGCATTTTCGCCTACATAAGACGATATCATTTTTTTGATTTGTCTTTTTTGAAGCAATAATCCCAAACCAAAATCGTCCACACCTGCATTGTTTGAAATACAAGTTAGGTTTTTTACTCCTAGTTTGACAAGTTCTTGAATGCTGTTTTCAGGAATACCGCACAGACCAAAACCACCCAGCATGATGGTCATATCGTCTTTAATTCCAGTTAAAGCTTCTTGTACGTTAGCTACTTTTCTCGAAATCATTTGTTTATATTTTAATTTGGATGCTTTTGATTTTAAATCAATGCGCTTTTTATATATCAAAAACTAAACTCATCGATGGACTGGTTAGTGTCCAAAGAATCGATTGCTTTTTTGTTGCAATTTACTCGGATGCTCATTTCGGCGGGAGCTTCAAATTCGCCTTTTGAAACGTTGAGCGTTTTGTCTTCGTAGCATTTTTTCATGAAAATACCCCAAATTGGCAGCGCCATCGTTGCGCCTTGACCGTAAGTAATTCCTTTGAAATGGGCTGCTCGGTCTTGATTGCCCACCCAAACTCCTGTGACTAAGTTGGGCACCATTCCCATGAACCAACCATCGGATTGATTTTGGGTGGTTCCGGTTTTTCCAGCAATTGAATTTGTAAATGCATACGGAAAACCTGTCATTCTTTTGTAAAATGGCGATGATGAACTTGCGTAACGCAATCTTCCGCCTGAACCATTTTCGGTAACGCCTTCCAAAAGTTTGACTGTTGCGTAAGCCACATCTGCGCTTAAAACATCTTTAGAAACAGGAACGGGTTCATACAAAACGGTT
>JBEILV010000053.1:0-16910 GCA_040379105.1 Flavobacterium sp. | reverse complement strand
GGGCAAGTGACAAGCTGGCCACGTATCCGGTGTCACTTCGAGACTCATTGAACTATCCTTTTTACAGGGGGCTCGTTCATTTTCACCAGAAAAACTACCCAGAAACTATCGCTGAGTTTGAAAAAGTTCTCTTGAATCAAACTAAAACAAACCCACTTACTCCACGCCAAACAGCTGATCTTTTAATGAGTTATGTTGAGTCTCTTTATCAGTTAAAGGATCAAGACCGCTTTAAAACAATAGTGAAGGCCCTAAGTTCTGATATTGATAAGTCAAAGTCGGCACCAATTTTGAATGTGTCTGAACGATTGCCACTTCTCCAACCTAAGCCAAACTCAAGTCGATTATTGTTTCCTAAGCCACGTTGATAATTGATTTCGCTGCCAAAACCTTTGTTGTCACCAAGTCTAATACCTAATGCATTTTTGCTTATTTCTTGCGCATTCGTTGCGAAGAAGGCCAAGCATAAGCCTAAAGTTAAAATTGTTTTTTTCATGATTATATTATTTGGGTTTTAAAGAAATTACGCGTGTGTATTGTTCTGCAAAAACAATCTTTTTTGATTCTACTAATTGATATTGTACGACTTCAAATGTTCAGTAACTACAAATGAAGCTTCCGATGGAATCCCTAAATCTGGCACCGGAATGAGTGGATTGCCGAACAAATTTGGATTCAACTCATATTGATAGTTGGTTGACGCATAAACAACACCAATATTTTCAACAAAATACAAGGTCGAAATCAAAACATCTTGTGCTTCAAGTACTGCAATCGTGATGGGAATTGGTAAAGGATCGCTTTCAAATGTGGTACTTACATACAATTGAAGACTCACTTGCACTGTTTTAACATTGTTGTAAACAGTGCCATTCGGTGCATTAAAAGTTTCCAAACTTCCCAAAGAGGTTGATTTTAATGTATAAGTAATGTTCAATGGTGTTCCTTGTAAATCTTGTTCAATAACTCCCGTTTCCATATCCAACTGTTGATTCAACGTTCCATTTTCATTGAAAAATATAAAATCATTCAATACAATTGGAACGTCAATAAAATCGCCTAAAGCTGCAGTATTCAAAGAACCAGTTAAAAACATCTGACTACCTTCTTTTCTCACTTTGTTATTTTTAACAGCGCCTGCATAAAATCCATAAAAAGGATCTCTCGTACCGAAATTGCTGTAATTCAATCCATTCAATGTTTCTTCGCTTGCCACGAAAATAGAATCTTCGTTGGTCATTTGTTCCGAAATTACATCGTAAACCCAATAATCATCTACATTTAAAGGTAAAAAAGAGTTTTCGCTGTTTGTATTTGTGTTATTGTCATCATTGTTTGAACAAGCACTGAAAGTGGCCACAAACACAGAAAATAAAAGAAGGTGTTTGATTTTCATAAAAAATTGAATTTGTTAGTTTGTTGATTTATTAATGATTAAATTATTTAACGAAGGTAAACTATTAAACTTGAATTACACCCAAATTAAACTTTTTTTCAATTGGTGCATGATTGGCTGCTTCAATGCCCATCGATATCCAGGTGCGGGTTTCCAACGGGTCAATGATGGCGTCGGTCCATAATCGTGCCGCGGCATAATAGGGCGAAACTTGCGCATCGTAGCGGGCTTTGATTTTGTCGAAAAGTTCTTTTTCTTTCACTTCATCCACCGTTTCGCCTTTCGCTTTGAGCGATGAAGCCTCAATTTGAGCCAAAACTTTAGCTGCTTGTGTGCCACCCATCACAGCGAGTTCTGCGCTAGGCCAAGCCACAATCAATCGTGGGTCGTATGCTTTTCCGCACATTGCATAATTGCCCGCTCCGTAAGAATTTCCAATAATGATGGTAAATTTTGGCACCACAGAATTCGAAACGGCGTTGACCATTTTGGCTCCGTCTTTGATGATGCCTCCATGTTCAGATTTTGAACCGACCATAAAACCAGTTACGTCTTGCAAAAAAACCAACGGAATTTTCTTCTGATTGCAATTCGCAATGAATCGTGTGGCTTTGTCGGCAGAATCTGAATAAATAACTCCGCCAAACTGCATTTCGCCTTTTTTGGATTTGACCACTTTTCTTTGGTTGGCAACAATCCCAACCGCCCAACCTTCGATGCGGGCGTAACCACAAATGATGGATTGACCATAACCCGGTTTGTATTCGTCCATTTCAGAATCATCAACCATTCTGAGGATGATTTCCATCATGTCATATTGTTCTGTGCGCAATTTTGGTAGAATCCCAAAGATTTCTTTTGGGTCTAGTTTTGGGGTGGTTTTTTCAATTCGGTTGAAACCCGCTTTGTCAAAATCGCCGATTTTTCCCATGATGCTTTTAATGCGATTTAAGGCATCGTGGTCGTCTTTGGCTTTATAATCAGTGACTCCAGAAATTTCGCAGTGGGTGGTTGCACCGCCTAAAGTTTCATTGTCAATGGTTTCTCCAACAGCGGCTTTCACCAAATAGCTTCCGGCAAGGAAAATACTTCCTGTTTTATCAACAATCATGGCTTCATCGCTCATGATGGGCAAATAGGCTCCGCCCGCCACACAACTTCCCATCACGGCAGCAATTTGCGTAATGCCCATGCTGCTCATAATGGCATTATTTCTAAAGATGCGCCCAAAATGTTCTTTGTCTGGAAAAATCTCGTCTTGTAATGGCAAATAAACTCCTGCGCTGTCCACCAAATAAATGATAGGCAATCTGTTTTCGATGGAAATTTCTTGAGCACGCAGGTTTTTCTTTCCTGTGATCGGAAACCAAGCTCCCGCTTTCACAGTAGCGTCATTGGCAACTACAATGCATTGTTTTCCAGCAACTTTCCCCATCTTGACCACCACGCCGCCAGAAGGACAACCGCCGTGTTCGGCATACATTCCGTCGCCGGCAAAACCGCCAATTTCAATGCTCGGACTGTTTTTGTCTAATAAATATTCGATGCGTTCCCTTGCTGTGAGTTTGCCTTCAGCATGCAGTTTTTCAATTCTTTTTTCGCCACCGCCGAGTTTTACTTTGGCAAATCTTTGTCTTAAATCTGATAATAAAAGTTTGTTGTGGTCTTCGTTGCTATTAAAATTGAGGTCCATAGATTTGATTTACGATTTTGTTGCTAAAATAATACTTTTTGAATGTAAATGGAATTTGATTTTTAAGATAATTTACAAAATCGGGTATTTGAATCACAAAATGATAATTTTAAATAAATTCGATGGTTTTGGTTTCAAGACAGGTTTGCGTTAGCGATAGCAGCGGCATCCTTTTTTGCTTTCCCCTTGGGATTTGGGGAAAGCAAAAAAGATAGAGCGGATAGCGCGCCCGAACGCCCTAAAAAAATTTCGGAAACTTATGGAAATAAAAAAACAGGCTCTTTTGGAACCTGCTTGATTTATGTTTTAAGAAGAACTTGTTGAATTACAGTTTTTTATTGGTTTTCTTTACGATTTTATCCAAACGTTTTTGTAAATCTTTCATCAATTCATCCAACGCACTTTCGCACATGGGTAAGATTTTTTCTGGCGAAATGACAGGAATGCCGCCCACCATAACGCCTGTTTTTTTAGATCTTTCGTTTTCGCTAAATGCAAATACTTTTTCGCCTTTTTTGTTGTAAAGCGCAATTCTGGTAGTGGCTCTCATTTTGATCGACATCGTGCCGCCCACGCCAAAGCCTTTTTCGAAAGCAAAATCGATGTTGACAAACAAAATGCCATCTACTTTATCGGCGAGTAATTTTGCCAAACCTTCTTCGTTGGCTTGTCCCATAAAACCTTCGTAAATGTATTTGTAACCATCGTAAACAAGGTAGTCTCTGGCATCATATTTATTCAATTCAAATTTGGGCACGAAACTCTTATAAGCTTCACTTTCAAGGATTTCCTTTTCGGGAACTAAATCAAATGGCAACGCTTTTGAATACTCATTGAAGAAATTGTCGTGGTAGGTTTTTAACAAAGGAGTCAAATTGAAATCGGGATTGTCTCTCAATTCTAACACATTTTTAAGCAACTCTTCATTTCCGATGCCGAGTTCTTCAAATCCTACTACGGTGTTGGCATAAAAAGTAACTACTGCCACTTTTTTGTTTTGAGCCTGAAGCGTACTGAACGCCATAAAACTGCATAGAAACAGTAAAAAAGATTTATTCATCATGATTTTTAAATTTCGGTAAATTTATATAAATAGTTGCATTTTTTTTAAATATGTATAGAAAACTGAAAAATAAGCAACAAAACAGTCTTTATTCAGAAAATTATTTATCCGTTTTTGACCAATCTTTTTAGAATTGCCCATTGTTTCAGCGCATCTCTTGCTTCGACCGCCGGATAGCCCAACATGGTTTTTCCAGCAGGAATATCGGCGGTTACTCCCGAACCTGCGCCTACAATGGCTCCCGCCCCAATGGTTACGTGGTCTTTAATCGAGGCACTGCCGCCAATGATTACTCCATCGCCGAGCGTTACTGAGCCCGCCAAAGCGCTATTGCCCGCCATGATGCAAAAACTTCCCATCACAGAATTATGTCCGATTTGCACCAAATTGTCAATTTTACAGCCATCGCCGATAATCGTACTGTTAAATTTGGCTCTGTCTACGCAAGAGTTGGCGCCAATTTCGACCCAATTGCCAATGACGACATTGCCAATGTGTGGCACTTTAATCAAACCTTGTTTTGGGCAAGGAGTGAATCCGAATCCGTCGGCACCAATCGTGCAATTCGGATGTAAAATCGTGTGAGAACCGATGTGACAACGTTCGCGCACCACACAACCTGACCAAAGGATGGTGTATTTTCCGACCGTCGATGCATCAAGAATCGTTACATTTGGATATATAATGGTGTTGTCGCCAATGGAAACATCTTTTCCGATAAAACAACCCGCACCGATTTTTACGTTTTCACCCAATTTGACAGAAGGATGCACAACGGCCGAAGGATGAATTTGGGTTTCAAATTCGGGTGGAGCAGGGGCAAACAACGACAAAACCTTGTTCATGGCCAATTCTGGGTTGGCAACCACGATAAAAGCACGGTTTTCGCCAGGTTCAATGCCGATTGTTTCACTGACAATCCCTACAGAAGCTTTCGAAAGTGCCCAATCTTTCTCATATTTTTTATGACCGATGAAAACTATTTCACCTTCATTAGCACCTAATAAATGATTTGGTTGGCTGATGGAAAAGTTCGTATTGCCAACGATAGTTCCCTCTAAATGTTGATTTATAAAAGCTAAATCGAATGATTTCATGATTTTATTTTTTTAAATATGGTCAAAAATATAGTTAATTATGTTAAAAATTGAATTTAAAATCAAAATATTATCAAATGATTATTTTTCGTTCTGAAATTTAATAATGATTTCCTTTTTTAAGAAAATATTTTGACAATGCATTTACGAATTCAATGTTTACCGATGTATTTTTGCTCAAAAAAAAATGTTTGACAAAAATAAAGTTTTAGAGCAATGCCGAAAATGGTCTAAAAGCACGTTGATGGAAACCTTAGAAATCGAATATATTGATGCGGGAGAAGACTTTTTGACAGCTAAAATGCCCGTCAATTCGAGAGTTCATCAACCGATGGGGCTTTTGCATGGCGGAGCTTCGGTGGCGTTGGCAGAAAGTGTCGGCAGTGCTGCTTCCATCATGTTTTTCAATCCTCTTGAACAAGAAGTGCGCGGCATTGAAATTTCGGCGAATCATTTAAAGAGTAAAAGAGAAGGTTTTGTTTTTGCAACAGCAAGAATCATACACAAGGGTTCGCAAATTCATCTTTGGGAAATTAGAATTGTAGATGAAGATGACCGATTGATTTCGTTATGCAAATTAACCAACATGGTCTTGACAAGAAAAACAGCGTAAATGCAAATAAATTCAAAAATAAAATTATCTGAAAAAGATTTTTTTAAGACAATAGAATCAAAAATTGATCTGGCTCAAAACCCATTTGTAATTTATAAAAAACCAAATGAAAATCAATTAATTGGGATATTTCAATTAAATGAAATGCTACACGAATGGCAATCCGATGTATCATCATTTGTAGTTGCGCCTTTCGAAAATCAACAAGTTTTTGCTATTCCTTTGGATGAAAGTGAAATCTTTTTTGCGGATTTTGAACCAAAGGAAATGAACCTTTTTTCAGATAAATCGAACGATTTTTCTACTGATGATAAATTTCAATTTGAAAAATTAGTTTCAAATGGCATTGATTTTATGAAGCAAAATGATTTTCCGAAGGTCGTTTTGTCAAGAAAACAAGAAGTTGAAATTGATAATATTTCTATGTTGAATTGTTTTGAAAATGCACTGAATTTATATCCAACAGCTTTTAATTTTTTGCTTTTTCATCCAAAATTTGGCTTTTGGATGGGTGCAACTCCCGAACAGTTAATTCGTATTAAAAACGGAGTATTTGAAACCGTTTCTTTGGCAGGCACACAAGTTTTTTCGGAATCAATCACCTGGCAAACCAAAGAAATTGAAGAGCAAGCGTTGGTGACAGAATATATTCAAGAAATCGTCGGTAAATTTTCTGAAAATATGCAGGTTTCCGAACCTCAAACCGTTCAAGCGGGGCATTTGGCACATTTAAAAACCTATTTTAAAGGCAATTTAAATCCTGAAGCATCGTTGCAAGAACTGATTTTGAATTTGCATCCAACGCCTGCAGTTTGTGGATTGCCAAAAGAGGCAGCGCTGCAATTTATTCTCAAAAACGAAAATTACAATCGAAGTTTGTACACTGGCTTCTTGGGTGAATGGCAATTTAAATCTGAAAGCACCGATTCAAACACCGATTTGTTCGTTAATTTGCGATGTATGGAATTTTTAAAAAATAAAGCCTTCATTTACGTGGGATGCGGTGTGACCAAAGAAAGTCAGCCTGCATTAGAATTTATGGAAACGGTGCAAAAATCGAAAACAATGTTGCGGATTATAAATCAATAAAAAAATGAAATTAGACATACTGGCTTTTGGTGCGCATCCTGACGATGTAGAATTGGGTTGTGGTGGCACTTTGGCAAAAGAAATTAGTTTGAATAAAAAAGTAGGGATCATCGATTTGACAAGAGGCGAGTTGGGCACTCGTGGCACTGCCGAAACCCGTGATGAAGAAGCTGCTGCTGCTGCAAAAATTTTGGGTGTTGCGGTAAGAGAAAACCTTCAAATGCGCGATGGTTTTTTTGTGAACGATGAAGCGCATCAATTGCAAATTATTCAAAAAATTAGACAATATCGTCCTGACATTGTGCTTTGCAATGCTGTTTCCGATCGCCATATCGACCATGGAAAAGGAAGTAAACTGGTCAGCGATGCATGTTTTTTGTCGGGATTGTTGAAGATTGAAACCACCCATTTAGGAGAAAATCAAGCTCCGTGGCGACCTAAATTTGTGTATCATTACATTCAATGGAACAACTTGACTCCTGATTTTGTAGTGGATATTTCTGGTTTTATTGAGAATAAGAAAGCAGCTATTTTAGCATACAAAACCCAATTTTACCAATCCAATTCTGATGAACCTGTGACTCCGATAGCTACTTTGAACTTTTTAGAAAGTATTGAATATCGTGCCAAAGACCTCGGAAGATTGATTGGAACTGATTTTGCGGAAGGTTTTACAACAGAAAGAGTGTTGGCTGTGAATAGTTTAGAAAATTTGATTTAAAATTTTATTTTTTATTTGCAGAATTGATTGAATGCAGTATATTTGCACTCGCAATTTAAGCATTGCAAATAGTATTGATTTGAATGTGAAAACACCCAATCAATATTGAAAAACAAATGGTGATTGTAGCTCAGTTGGTTAGAGCGTCGGATTGTGGTTCCGAAGGTCGGGGGTTCGAGACCCCTCATTCACCCTTATTTCAAACGATTTTTACGAAAGTAAGAATCGTTTTTTTTTTTGATAGATTTTAAGTCGTTTGATCGCTTTTGAAATAAATTTTAAAACTTCATTTTTTTAGTTAACGAACCAAAAGATTACTATCTATATT
Source organism: Flavobacterium sp. (assembly GCA_040379105.1). Taxonomy (GTDB): domain Bacteria; phylum Bacteroidota; class Bacteroidia; order Flavobacteriales; family Flavobacteriaceae; genus Flavobacterium. The sequence goes on along the minus strand of JBEILV010000053.1, from coordinate 8,910 downwards.
TTCTTTTATCATTAAACTATCAAGAATGATGACTCATTTAATGATAAAAAAATGAGTGAATAGACAATTCTATTGAGAATTAGATAAAATATTTTTATTTTTATCGATTTTACTTTGTGCACCATTTTCTATTATGTTCAAGTTTTTTTATTCATTTTTGCAATGTGAAGCGATTGGATTTTTAAAATTGATGGAAGTTTTTCTATTGTTTTGAAATGTAAAGCGAAAATCCAATCGAATGAATCGAACAAACTAATGAACGAAAACAAACTCAAGTCAATACCCGCCGATGGCTGGTTGGGATTTAAACAAAACTTTAAAAGCGATGCCGTTTCTGGTTTTGTCGTTTTTTTGTTGGCACTTCCATTGAGTTTAGGAATTGCAAAAGCTTCCGATTTTCCGCCCATTATGGGATTGATTACGGCCATAATTGGTGGAATTCTGGTCAGTTTTTTGATGGGTTCAAAGTTGACCATCAAAGGACCTGCTGCCGGTTTGATTGTAATTGTGGCTGGTGCTGTGGCTGAATTTGGGCAAGGCGACCCATTTTTAGGTTGGAAATTAGCTTTGGGGGCTTTGGTTGTTGCTGGTTTGATTCAAATTTTGTTCGGACTGTTAAAGTTTGGCAAATTCGTCGATTTTTTTCCATTATCTGCCATTCATGGAATGCTTGCAGCCATCGGAATCATCATTATAGCCAAGCAAATTCCTATTCTTTTAAACGACGACCTCAGTATTTACAAAGGTTTAAGTCCGATAGAATTATTACTTCACATTCCCGAATTTATTCGTAAACTCGATCCAAAAGCGACGACCATCGGTATGGTTAGTTTATTGATTATGCTGTGCTGGCCTTTCATAAAAAATAAAAAGATAAAACTGATTCCCGCACCCTTGGTTGTTTTGGCGTTTGCCATTCCTTTTGAATATTTTGTTGTTTTTGAAAATAAAAATGTTTCAGAATCATTGGTTGTTATCGGGAATTTAATCGATCATCTTGCCATCAATGTCAATTTTGAAAGTGTTTTCCAAACCACAACTTTCGTTAAATATGTGTTTATGTTTGCCATTGTTGGCACTTTAGAATCTTTGCTTACCGTAAAAGCCATCGATTCTTTGGATCCTTACAAGCGCAAATCCGATACAAATCAAGATATTATTGCCGTAGGAATTGGAAACACATTGGCTGCTTTTTTGGGCGGTTTGCCCATGATTTCGGAAGTAGCAAGAAGTTCTGCCAACGTAAACAATGGCGCCAAAACTCGTTGGGCCAATTTTTTCCATGGTTTTTTCATTTTAGTATTTGTATTGGTGGCTGCCCCATTTTTAGAGCTAATTCCCAATGCCGCTTTGGCAGCAATGTTGATTTCAGTAGGTATAAAACTCGCGCATCCACAAGAGTTTATCGATATTTTTAAAATTGGAAAAGATCAATTGGTCATTTTTGTGGTCACGATTGTTTTTACATTACTTCAAGATATTTTGGTTGGTATTTTTGCTGGGATTGCCGTCAATATTGTTTTTCACATTGCCAACGGCGTTCCGATTCTATCTTTGTTTCAATCTAAAATGGATGTTTTTGTTCAAGAGAAAAACTACAAAATCAGCATCAAAACAGCCGCTATTTTTACTAATTACCTCGGAATCAAAAACAAATTAGAGCAAATTCCTGCGGGTTTTGATGTGGTCATCGATTTAAAAAGCACCCGTTTGGTCGATCATTCTGTGATGGAAAGTTTGACTCATTTTAAAAACCATTACGAAACCCAAATGCAAGGCACATTTTCGTTGGTTGGGCTGGAAGATCATATTTCGTTTTCAAAACATCCGCTTTCAGTGAAGAAAAAATTGATTAAATAATTATCAATCAATTTGTTGTTGTTTTTTCTATTTTGAAATTTCTTTAAGATTTGCTTAAGATTGGAATGCCTCAGTAATTTCATGAAATTGACAGCGTTACCTTTGTAATCAAATCTTATTTCATGAAAACTTACCTTCAAGTTGTGATGCTGTTTATTTTCAGTTTCGCAACATCCCAAAATTGGCAAACTGATTTTGAAAAAGCCAAAGCAGAAGCCCAAAAAGAAAACAAAAACATACTGCTTGTTTTTTCAGGCTCAGATTGGTGTGCGCCGTGTATCAAGCTGGATCGTGCCGTTTGGCAATCGGAAACTTTTAAAAATGAATCTCAAAATTGGGTCATTTACAAAGCCGATTTTCCTAAGAAAAAAGCAAACCAACTTTCGCCAGAATTAACCGCAGCTAACAAAAAATTGGCTGATAAATACAACGCTTCAGGCAATTTTCCTTTGGTGGTTGTATTGGATAAAAACGGAAAAGTTCTAGGCATGAAAGGATACGAAAAAATGGATGCAGCATCCTTTTTAAAAGCACTCAACGCCTTCATCAAATGAAACTAAAAGGCTTCATATTGTTTACATTTTTGCTTTTTTTGGAAAGCGAAGCGCAAGTAATGTTCAAAAGTTCGACGAAAATGTTGGGCAGTCCGCTTGAAGTTACTGTGGTTGCCAAAGACAGTTTACAAGCCGAAAGTTTCGTTCAAATGGCTTTTAGCGAAGTAAGTCGTATTGAAAACTTAATTTCAGATTGGATTCCAACCACCCCCATTTCTTTAGTCAACCAGAATGCAGGAATCAAAGCAGTGCAAGTGCCAAAAGAGGTTTATAAGTTGGTCGAACGTGCCATAAAAATTTCAGTTTTAACGCAAGGGGCTTTTGACATTTCGTATGCATCAATGGACAAGATTTGGAAATTTGATGGCACAATGAAAGTAATGCCAACCCCCGACGAAATCAAAAAATCAGTTGCGCGTGTAGGTTATCAAAAAATTGTTTTAAATAAAGATCAAAACACGATTTTTCTTCCTGAGAAAGGAATGAAATTAGGACTTGGCGGCATTGGTCAAGGCTATATTGCCGATCAAGTGAAAGCACTTTTGGTTTCAAAGGGTTGCAAATCAGGCATTATCAATGTATCGGGCGATATTTTCGCTTGGGGAAAACAACCTTCTGACGAACCTTGGACCGTGGCAATCGTAAATCCAGTGAATAAAAACAAAGTTTTTGCCATTTTTCCACTCGAAAACAGTGCTGTGGAAACCTCTGGTAATTACGAAAAATACGTCACTTTCGATGGCAAAAGATATTCACACATTATCGATCCTCGCACGGGCTATCCAGCTTCAGGATTGGTAAGTGTTTCTGTTTTTGCACAAACCACAGAAATTGCCGACGCTTTGGCAACAGGTGTTTTTGTGCTGGGAGTAGAAGTAGGGCTCGATTTAATCAACCAACTCAAAGGAATTGAATGTATTTTGGTCGACGATACCGGAAAAGTGCATGGTTCAAAAGGAATAGATTTCACAAAATTTAATTCAACTAAAAATGAAAGTAAAAGTAATTAGCTTTTTTATTATAAGTGTTTTAGCGGTTTCATGCAGTAGTGTGAAAGAATACGAAAAAGAAAAAATCAACGATCCTGATATGAAATTATCAGCCCGTACGTCAGAAAGGTTTGAAACCACTTTTCAAGTGTATCGCGAAGCGGCTTCGGGTGCCAACGGTGGGAAAACAGGCGGCGGTTGTGGTTGTAATTAACCTTATGATGAACCAATAAAAAAAATCAAGTGAAACATTTTCAATATATTATAGCCATTTTCCTTTTGAGTATTGGCTTTTTGCAAGCACAAGAAACAGATTCTATTGCGATGTTCAAAAAACGAGTTTTAGAAACTGTAGAAGTCGATTTTTTGAGCAGTTACTACAAACAAGACGGAATCCACTCGGCTGTTGCAGGTGGTAATGGAATGGAAGATTTAACCAACATTACTCCCACATTTATCGTAGCAATTCCACTGAGTGACGATGAAATTCTTACCGTTGATGCGGGAATTTCTGCTTATTCTTCGGCTTCTTCTGGCAACATCAATCCTTTTGACAGCAATACACCCAATCCTTTTCAGGCCAGTTCGGGAGCGTCAGCACAAGACGTTTTGACTACTTTGGTAGTCAATTACAGTCATCATTCCGACAATCGAAATACGATTTTGAACGGACATATTTCAGCTTCTGTGGAATACGATTATGCTTCAATCGGTTTTGGAGGTGGATTATCGCATTTATTTAATGAAAAAAATTCAGAATTTAATGTCAGTGCCAATGTTTATCTCGACACCTGGACGCCCATTTATCCAAAAGAATTGCAGGAATTTGCAGATTTTGGCAACACAATTGAAAGTCCGTTGTTTGATCAAATCATCGTCTCGGGCAACACTGCTTACAATCCAATTAATTTTAAAATACACGATAACAAAAACCGAAATTCGTTTGCTTTGTCCTTTGCTTTTTCGCAAGTGATCAATAAAAAACTACAAGTTTCTGTTTTTATGGATGTTTTGCATCAACAAGGATTGCTTTCAACACCTTACCAAAGGGTTTATTTTGCTGATAAAAACGATGCTTTTATCAATGAATTCCATTTGGCGGACGACATAGAAAGATTGCCTGATACAAGGTTTAAAATCCCGATGGGAGTTCGTTTGAATTATTATTTGAATGAAAAATTTGTCCTCAGAAGTTATTACAGGTTTTATTCCGACGATTGGAACATTCAATCTCATACTTTCAATGTTGAAATTCCCTACAAATTGACCGATCGATTTACAGTTTTTCCGATGTATCGATTTTACACGCAAACAGCCACCAACTATTTTGCGCCGTACAATCAACATTTGTCCACCGAAACATATTACACATCAGATTATGATTTGTCAACATTTGTGGCACATCAATATGGTTTTGGCGTGAACTACACCGATATTTTTATGGGAAGTCGTATTTGGAGATTTGGCATTAAAAACATCGATTTTAGATACAATCATTATAGCAGAAACGACGGCTTGAGCGCCAACATTGTTTCTTTTGGAATCAAGTTTGTTTTGGAATAATCAGTTACTTGTAGCCGCTGATTCGCAGATTTAATTTTTGTAACAGTGACTTCTAATTTTCGAAACAAATTAAGTGCTAAATATTTATGCTACAACATAAATAATCAGCGAATCAGTGGAGATTAATTTCTTATTTTTAGGCAAAATTTGAACCCACCAACAAAGAACAAATCTATGGAACCTATCATAAAAGTTTCTGAACTATTAAAAATTTATACATCCGAAAAAATAATCATTGCAGATGTTTCCAATCATCCGCATGCAAAATCCAACTTTGCGCATCGACATTTAGAAGGTGCCATTTTCATCGATTTGAACACACAATTAGCTGATATTAAAGAAGATTTGTCAAACGGAGGCAGACATCCATTGCCAAAATTGGAAGATTTTTTACAAACCATTGCAAGCATGGGCATTTCGCCCGAAACGCATCTTGTAATTTACGACGATAAAAATGGTGCCAACGCAGCGGCTCGTTTTTGGTGGATGATGAAAGCCATCGGACACGAAAAAGTACAAGTGCTCGACGGTGGTTTTCAAGCCGCAGAAAAACTCAATTTCCCGATGAGTTCAGAAATTAAGCCTCTGCAACCTACTAATGCTCGCCCAACCGAACGATGGAAATTGCCAACTGCTGCAATGGATGAAGTAGAAAGTGCATCAAAATCTGAAAATCATTTGGTTATTGATGTGCGAGAAAATGGTCGATACAACGGTACATTCGAACCCATTGATTTGGTTGCCGGACATATTCCTGGGGCAATCAATGTTCCTTTTGTAGAAAATTTAGATGAAAACGGCTTGTTTTTAGCACCTGATGTATTGAAAACCAAATACGAAAATATTTTTGGCAACATACAATCCGAAAACATCATTTTTCATTGTGGTTCGGGCGTAACGGCTTGTCATTCCATTCTAGCTTTGGCGCATGCAAAAATGGAAATCCCAAAACTTTATGTAGGTTCGTGGAGCGAATGGAGCAGGAATAACAAGCCGATGGAAACCCATTTGCCGTAAACTTAAAGTTAAAAATAATTAAATCATGTAGAATAGTAAGTTTGTGTCTTTATGCCTTTGCGAGAGAAAAATATCAGGATTGCGAGAGAAAACTTTCGTAGAAAAATCAAAAAAAAGCGAGCCAGCAAAAACAGATAAATCAACAAAAAATAAAATGAAAATTTTAATTGTAGAAGACGAAATCGGCATTTTGACCTTCTTAAAACAAGGTTTGGAAGAAGAAAATTTTGAGGTAGAAACCGCCGAAAACGGAAGTGTAGGATTAGAGAAAGCCATGAAAAATGCCCACGATTTGATTCTTTTGGATTGGATGATGCCAAAACTTTCGGGTTTGGATTTTTGTAAGTCTTTCCGCAAAATCAATCAAACAACGCCCATTATTTTTCTCACCGCCAAAGACACCGTGCAAGAAACCATCGAAGGCTTGAAAGCGGGCGCAAACGACTACATCAAAAAACCATTCAGCTTTGACGAATTGGTGGAGCGCATCAAAATACACTTTCGGACCAATAAAGAAGCGAAAATTTTAACATTAGGCCATATTACGCTGAACAAAGACAATTTTAAAGTTCATCTTGAAAACGAAGAAATTAGCTTAACGCAAAGAGAGTTTGAATTGTTGGCTTATTTGATTGAAAACAAAGGAAAAGTCTGTACAAGAACACAAATTATAGAAGAAGTTTGGAACATCCATTTTGATTATGACACGGGCGTGATTGATGTTTTTATGAACGCTATTCGTAAAAAATTAAACCTTTCTAAAGACCAAGAATTGATCAAAACCGTTCGTGGAGTGGGTTATTTAGCGCAAGAAACGGAAGTTTAGATGAAAGTGATGCGTTGGAAATTGAATTTAATAGCAAACTGTGAATAATTAAATAGATACAATCATGCCTGTTTTTTCCTATCAAAATAGAATGGCTTTGAACTACATCCTGACCACAGGTTTGCTGATTGTAGTGGTTTTCTTAGTGATTTATCAAATCGTAAGTTTGAGTGTGAATCAACACATAAACAACGATTTGTTATCAGAATTAGAAAAACATTCTGAAGAAGTTGCCGTAAAAAATGGTGCTTTATTTTTAGTACATCAAGAAGAATGGCAAGAACGAGAACACAACACCGTGGAAGTAAATCCGGTTTTCATTCAATTCATGGACGAAAAAGGAATGATCATCGAAAAATCGCCCAATCTCAAAGACCTTTCTTTAGCTTTTGATACAAAACATTTCGAAGACGATTTTTTCGAAAGTTCACTCAATAACAAACCCATTCGACAAGCTCAAAAAGCCATCATTGAAAATGGACTCACGAAAGGCTATTTGTTGGTCGCTATGTCGTTAGACGATACCACGATGATTTTAAACAATTTGCAATTTGTTTTGCTCATTTCATTTCCTGTTATTGTTGTTTTGTTGTTTCTTACCGCAAGATGGATTGCGGCTCGAAGTATTCATCCTGTAAAAGAAATTATCACAACGGCTCAAAAAATCAATTCTAATGATTTGTCATCTCGGATTGTTTTACCACAAAATCATGACGAATTGTTTGAAATGTCCAAAACCATCAACGCACTTTTAGATCGGATTGAAAATGCACTTTTGCGTGAAAAACAGTTCACTTCCGATGCGTCACACGAATTCCGAACTCCGCTTGCAGTGATTAAAGGAAATTTGGAGGTTTTAATCCGAAAACCCCGCTCTCAATCGGAATACGAAGAGAAAATCAAATTTTGTGTGCAAGAAGTAGATCGATTGAACATCATGATTGACGAACTCCTCATGATTGCCAGATTCAACAACCAACCCCAAAGTTTGAAAGCGCAACCTGTGTTTATCAACACGCTGATTTTAGACAGCTTAGTGCGATTTAAGAATAAAATTGAAGCTAAAAACATCACGATACAACAAGAAATTCAACAAGATTTTCCGCTCATGGTTGATGCGCATTTGCTATCGATTGCCATCAATAATATTCTGTCGAATGCACTGAAATATTCTCATCAAAATGGCATTGTGCATATTTCACTTTTCCAAAAAAATAAGGAAACCATTTTGAAAATTACGGACCAAGGCATCGGCATTGAACAAAGTGATTTAGATAAAATTTTCAATCCTTATTTTCGTTCCCATCCATCCGAACATCAAAGTGTGAAAGGATATGGATTGGGCTTGTCCATCGTAAAAAAAATTGCAGAAACGCTTCAAATAAAAATTTCTGTACAATCTAAAATCAACGAGGGCACTTGCTTCGAATTAAGGTGCTCATAAGCACATCTTAAGCCAATCTTAAGCCATTTTCAGCACTCGAAAACTACCTTTGTTTACATCTGAAAATCGCTTACAATGCTCGAGAAAATCATCCTTTTTAGCCTAAAAAACAAAGCCATTGTGTTGCTGTTTGTTTTTGGTATCATGGGTTATGGAATATATTCCCTCACTCAAATTTCTATCGGTGCCGTGCCCGACGTGACCAATAATCAAGTGCAAGTCATTACGACTTCTCGAAATCTTTCTACACAAGACATCGAACAATACATCACCTATCCCGTTGAGTTGGAAATGGCAAATCTGCCTGGTGTGAAAGAAATTCGATCTATTTCAAAATTTGGTTTGTCGGTTGTCACCATCGTTTTCGAAGACGATATGGGCACTTATTTGCCACGCCAACTGATTGCTGAAAAAATAAAATCGGCATCAGAAAAAATTCCTGCGGGTTTTGGAACTCCAGAAATGGGGCCAATCACAACAGGTTTGGGCGAAATTTATCAATACACTCTCGAAGTGCGTCCTGAATTCAAACATCAATATTCTGTAACCGATTTGCGTACTTTACAAGATTGGGTTGTTAAACGTCAACTTTCTGGCATTGAAGGTGTTGTTGAAATCAATACGTGGGGCGGATTTTTAAAACAATACCAAATAGCG
>JBEILV010000052.1:0-17174 GCA_040379105.1 Flavobacterium sp. | reverse complement strand
GTATCGGGACAATTTAAAACAGAAAGAGGTGCAAATATTTATGCCATCATCCGATCTGTGACAGACACCTGCATCAAAAATGGGCAAAACATCTTGTTTGCTTTTAAAACTATCGCTAAATTGCAAGCTGAATAGTTACATTCAAAACAATTTTATTCAATTTTTGGGCGTTCCTCTTCCTTCGTCGAGTCGGGTTTTCCGTTGCTATCTTTCTGCTTGTTGGAAAAAAAAATCCAACAAGCAGAAAGGATATTCACTTCAACCCCTAACGCAAAGCATCGAAAGTTGAGTAAGATGAATTAAAACGATAATAATCTATGAGCTACATTTTAAATATAGAAACTTCTACCAAAAACTGTTCCGTATCAATAGGTCTCGATGGTAAAACGATTGCTTTGGTCGAGCTAGCAGAAGCACATTTTGGACATGCAGAAAAATTGCATTTGTTTGTGGAAGAAGTCTTAAAAGATTCCGAAATCACATTAAACCAACTAAGCGCAGTAGCCGTCAGTAAAGGCCCAGGATCTTACACAGGATTGAGAATTGGAGTTTCTGCTGCCAAAGGATTTGCCTATTCGCTCAATATTCCGCTCATCAGCGTGGACACATTGCTTGTTTTGGCAAAAAAAGTAAATCCCGAAGAAAACACCTTCATCATTCCGATGCTTGATGCACGGAGAATGGAAGTTTTCACAGCCGTTTTTGATGAAAATCATAATTCCGTCGAAAAATCCCGTGCACTGATTTTGAGTGCTTCAGCTTTCGAGCATTACACCCAAAAAATCTATTGCATAGGCGACTGCCAAGAAAAAGCGATGCAAATTTTGTATCACCCCAATATACAATTCGTTAAAGAAGCTGTTTATCCTTCAGCAAAAGAAATGTCAAGTTTGAGCTATGAATTATTATTAAAAAATGATTTTGAAGACACAGCCTATTTTGAACCTTTTTATTTAAAAGATTTCTTTTTGGGATAAAAAAAAACGCCCTTTGAAAAAAGAGCGTTTTGTATGTGAAAATTGAATCATTACAAAGTTTCTAAAAAAGCGGCTATTTTAATTAAATCAGCTTCAGTTTTAAATTTCAATTTGTTGGTTTTCAAGAAATCTTCAATTTCTTGTTTATTATTTGGATATAGAGCTATCAAATCTTTTTTGCTGTCTGGGAAAGAAACGATGCTTTCTTTGTAATTAAAATAATATTCATCATCTGTTCTTGAATATCTCGGAGGTGTAGCTGCTTCATAACTGTTTTGTGGTTGCTTTTCTGGAATGATCACTGAACGATGTTTTAGGTATAAAGTTGTTTTGTTTCCTTGGTAAATATTGTATAAATAACCGTAAACGTCAGCATTTCTGGCATCTCTGTAATTTAAAAGTTGAAGAAGCTCACCCGATTTAAAAGTAATTAAATCATACTCTGGCTTCTTTGGAAGCACAAATGTTGCTTCTTCATAAGAAATTTCAAGCTCATCTGATTCAGTATTGTAACGCACTCTCATTGTTCCTTGAGCACTTTTAATATCAGCTGGAACAAATTTATCATTCACAAAAGGTGTTCCTGTAACGTTTTCATTTTTTTTCTTGTCGAGCCTATTTCGCTCTAAAACTCCATTATCAAGCTGTGGCAATAAGTTTCCAATCATGTCTTGCGCATAAGCACTATGCACTGCAACTAAAAATAACGTTGATAAAATAAATTTGAATTTCATGTGAGTATTTGTATTTAATTAATTTTTGATGTGTACGTCTCTTTGAGGAAACGGAATTTCTATGCCATTCGTATCGTAAGCCTCTTTAATTTGTTCAAGAATTTCTGATCTCATTTGCCAAAAATCTTCATTTTTTGCCCAAGGGCGCACTGCCAAATCTACTGAGCTATCTCCCAATGCTTTGATCCAAACAACAGGCGCAGGATCGGACAAAACAAGTGGGTTTTTGTTCATTACGTCAAAAGCAAGCTCTTTGGCTTTTTTTATATCTGAGCTATAACTGATACCGATAGACAAATCTGCTCTTCGAAATTCAGATTGAGAGTAGTTTATGATGTTGTTATTAGACAAATTCCCATTTGGAACGTAAATAATTTGATTATCGAAAGTGACTAATTTAGTAACGAAAATTTGAATCTGCGTTACTGTGCCACTCACATCCTGCGCTTCAATAAAATCGCCCACTTGAAATGGCTTGAAGGTAATAATCAAAACTCCGCCCGCAAAATTGGCCAAAGAACCTTGTAATGACAAACCAATTGCCAAACCTGCCGCACCCAAAATGGCTACAAAAGAGGAAGATTGAATGCCTAACTGCGATATAATTGTAATTACTAAAACGATGCGCAATGTCCAATTCAAGATGTCAGACAAAAATTGGGAAAGTGTTGTTTCGACTTCCCGCTTCTTCATGAGCTTGATTACGAAATTTTTAAATAATTTAATGAACCAACTTCCAACAATATAAATTAAAATTGCCGAGATAAGGTTGGGTAAAAATCCAATAAATTCCGAAATAAGCTGGTCGGCGTAGGCAGATACGTCTATTTTTTCCATTATTTTTAATCAATAGATGACAAATAAAATTAATTTCTACCTAATTTATATTAATTTCATGATAAAATTTGAAATCAAACCTTAAACATTTCGTTTTAAAAACTTTAACCTACACTCGAAATTATGCCTATAAATAAAATTCATACACCCAAATCAAAGCATTTTACTTTATCTATACGTAAAAAAAGGTTCAAATCCTTAAAATCATTGCTTCTATTCAATCATTTGATTTTAAAAAATGTGTTGAAACTTTTCTAAAAATTGACATTTCTATTGTTCAATTAAAAATTCATAGCACAAATGTTTAGCTTCGCAAAAAACATCAACCAATTCATAACTTTAATTTAACATTGTTATGAATTAGTTAGTAGAATTTTGCAACCTCAAACATATTTCAATTAAAATGGATCAATTTTTTATAGTAATTGTTATTTCTCTTGCAATTTTAGCAGTGATAGATTTGGTTGTTGGAGTAAGTAACGACGCAGTAAATTTTCTTAATTCAGCCATAGGATCAAAAGCCGTTTCGTTTAAAACCATCATGATTGTTGCGAGTTTAGGCGTTGCATGCGGTGCAGTATTCTCTGGTGGTATGATGGAAATTGCAAGAAGTGGCATTTTTGTTCCGAGTATGTTTTCTTACAAAGATGTCATGATCATATTTTTAGCTGTGATGATTACCGATATCTTACTTTTAGATATTTTCAATTCCCTTGGGCTGCCTACCTCAACAACAGTTTCGATCATTTTTGAACTTTTAGGAGCATCCGTTTGTTTAGCACTTTATAAAATTTATTCTGGCGATCTTGACATTTCGACGCTACAAAATTATATCAACACCGACAAAGCCTCCGAAATAGTAGTCAGCATTTTACTGTCTGTATTTCTATCGTTTACGATTGGTGGTTTTGTACAATATTTTTCAAGATTGATTTTCACATTTCAATACGAAAAGAAGTTAAAGTATATCGGTGCTCTTTTTGGCGGTGTTGCCTTAACTTCAATTAGTTACTTTCTTTTCATCAAAGGAATTGCGGAAACACCATTGGCTAAAAAATTGATGGAAATTATTTATGAAGGCAATAGCAATGGAGTGCTCGAATGGGCAAATGCATTTTATGGTCATACTTATGAAAATTTAGAGGCCTTTTATAAAGCAAAAAAAGGTTTTATTAAAGTTATCAATGAAAATGAACTGACAACCATTCATTTAACCTTCAAAGGCTACTTAGATTATCATTATTTATATATTATTGGGATTGGCTTTGTGCTATTTACTTTTTTTTCATTTTTAATCCAAAACATCTTTAAGCAAAACATTTTAAGAGTCATCATCATCGTGGGTACATTCGCACTTGCGTTGGCTTTTGCAGGTAATGATTTGGTTAATTTTATTGGAGTTCCAATTGCGGCTTGGCAAGCTTTTAATATTTTTAATGCCTCGGGCAGCTTGAATCCAGATGGTTTTATGATGGGCGAACTTGCAAGCGGCGACCTTGTTGCGCCACTTTATTTCTTGATTCTTGCAGGATTAGTAATGGTAGTCACTTTGTGGACGTCAAGCAAAGCAAAATCAGTGATTGAAACCGGAGTGAATTTGTCAAGAGACGGAGACGGAGTTGAAAAATTTAGTCCTAATCCTTTATCGAGAATTGTAGTAAGAAGCTCAGTTATTATTGGGCAAGGCATCAACTACTTTATTCCAAACTCATTTCAAGAAAAAATTGACAAAAAATTTGAAAAACCAGTTGTAAAAAACAATAAAAAGAAAGACGAGCCTGCTTTCGATATGATTCGAGCTTCTGTCAATTTGATGGTGGCGAGTATTTTGATTTCAGTAGGAACTTCAATGAAATTGCCGCTTTCTACCACTTATGTCACTTTTATGGTTGCGATGGGAAGCTCATTCGCAGATAGAGCTTGGGACAGAGAAAGTGCGGTGTATAGAGTTGCAGGGGTTTTTAACGTGATTGGTGGTTGGTTCGTTACGGCGTTTGTTGCCTTTTCGGCTGCTTTTGTTGTTGCGTATTTATTAAAAGTAGGTTGGTTAATATCATTTGTTTTATTGGTGATTTTAGTAACAACTTTTATGATTTTTAATGCGAGAAAACACGCAAGAAAAACGAAAGCGCAAGAAGAAATGATGAAATTTAAACGAGAAGACATCATTACAATTAATGAAATTATTCAGGAAAGTTCGCATCAAATATCAAAAGTGGTTGCTTCTACCAATTCCATCTTTTCGGATGTGACGCAAAACTTGGGACTTCAAGACCTAAACAAACTGAAAGAAAATAAAAAACAACTCAAAAAACTTGAAAAAGAAGTTGACGAACTCAAAGGCAATGTTTATTATTTTATCAAAAACCTTGACGAAACTTCCGTTGAAGCAAGTAAGTTTTACGTGATGATTTTAGGCTATTTGCAAGATATGGTGCAGTCTTTATCATTCATAACACAAAACAGTTTTACGCACATCAACAACAATCATAAGCAATTGAAGTTCAATCAAATTAGAGATTTAAAAAACATAGATGGGCAATTGTCCGAGCTTTTTAAAGAACTCGAAATTGCATTTACAACCAACAACTTTTCTAAAATAGAAGCTGCATTTTCTAAGAAAGAAAAAATTATGGATTTCATTTCAGAATTGATTCAAAAACAAATAGCAAGAATTAGAACCACGGAAACGAGCCCGAAAAACAGCAAACTCTATTTTGGCTTATTGCTAGAAACCAACGATTTAGTGAAAGCTACGATGGGACTTTTGGAGCTTTTTAGAGAGTTTGATATTCACGTAAAAGCTAAAAACAAACTAAAATAATCCATTCTTATCTCATAAAAAAAGCACTCAATTATAAAAACTGAGTGCTTTTTGATTTTATAAAAACGGTTGCTTCCTAATTGAAATCAAACCTTACTCCCAAAGAGACATTATTACTATCGATAGGATTTGATCTAAAAACAGGATTTAAATCATATTTAAAGTACAAACTCGTAGATCGATAACCAATATATGTACTCAAACCATAAATAAAATCGGAAGCATTAAAATCGGCTTTTTCTTTGATTCTGTTACCGCCGTTTTCATTGGTTCGTAATGTTTGCTTTGTTTTCAAATTGACACCTGCATAACCACCCACACCCACTCTGAAAGTTTTTTGAGTTCGGAAATATGAAGAACCATCTGATGAAGTTTGCTTTGGTGTAAAATCGAATTCTAAATGTACTGGAAACACTAAATGAACGTTTTTGAATTTGCTTTTTCGAATGTTGAGTGCTGATTCTTCAAGGTTTGTTTGATTGCCATTGACCACAAAACTCTGATTTCCTTTCGGACGAACAGTGTTGTACATCACTGAAAACCCGTATTTTGCATGCAAAAGATTGTTGTTTTTTGCCAAACGCGATTTCCAAGCTACTCCCCATTCAAAAAAACGCGAACCTGCTGCTTCAAACGGACTGTCTTCGAGAGAACTCCAATCTCCGTCCACAACGTGATTGTTCAAACCAAAAGCCAATACGAATTGTGAAGTAGTGCGTCGTTCCCGATATTTCCTAGCTTTTCGTTTTAAACTGTCTTGCTCATCTTCATGATACCTAATGTAAATGGATGATCTTCCAATTTGAATCACATTTTCTTCTTTTTCAGAAGTTGCCAATTTCCCATCTAATTTTCTCTGAACGAGCATGGCTAGCTTTGTCTCTTCTTCCTTAATTCTTTGCTCGATGTTGTTCGCTCGTAAATTCGCCGCTTTCATCTTAGCTTCTTCTGCTTGTGCCAATGTCAATGTACCTTTTTCAAGCATTTGATTGATTTGCTCAACTTCTTCCTTTAAAGCTTGCTTTTCTTCCTCCGAAATTTTCTCGATAGCCAATGAAATCTTTCTGGCTTCATTTTCGAAAGTTTCTTGGGCTTGAAGTTTCATGAAAAAAGCTGAAACTAAAATAACTGCGTAAACGATAATTTTTTGCATGATGATTGATTTTTTTTAATGTTCGTAATTTGATTGATGATTGATTTTAAAATTTATTTAATGATGGTGAGAAACGAAAATCGGTAGTGTTTTTATTCCAAATTTCTATTGACCAAAGCTGTAGAAACCTTATTCACATTTCTAATTACTTTATTTCTAAAACTTTGGTTTACCTCTTTTTCTGAAATATTCAATAGCTTTTCCGAATCTACTTTTACAGATGAAATTTGAATTGAGTTGTTTGCTGTGATTTCGATATTACTGTTTTGGTTGTTTTCGATTTCAGCTAAAAGCCGTGCCGCTTTTGGTGTCAAAACAACGGGTTCGCTGATAGAATTTGTAGGGCTTGATTCAACCACGAGCGCGTTGTTTTTATCTAAATTCAAGTTTGTTTTGTTCGTGTTGATTAAACTTTGTTTTTTTGATTGTTTTGGTTTTAAAACAGGATTTTCATCGACATTTTTTTCGTCTTCTATTTCCTCGAGTGCTATTGTTTCTGATGGGACAATGGGCTTTTGAACTTCAGGTGCTTCTATCACAACTTCTTGATTTGGAACAATTTCTACACTCGAATCAGCGTTCAACCAACTGCCAACAAATGCAACAGAAACCAATAAAAGCAATGCCGCCGCAAAATGCCAAAGTTTAAAAACCCGCTTTTTCTTTGGTTGTTCTGCAACACTCAACATAGCGTCCAAACGGTCCCAAGCCATGGGACTAGGTTTGATCTCTCGCTCTTGGAAAGATGTTTTGATGTGTTTTTCAAAATTATTGTGCTTCATTTTTCTTTTGATTTAAAGCGTTAATTTGTGTTTGTAATATTTTTCTAGCTTGCGACAATTGCGATTTTGAAGTTCCTTCGTTGATTTGTAGCATTTTCGCAATTTCATAATGTTTATAGCCTTCAATGACATACAAATTGAAAATCGTTTTGTAACCTTCTGGCAACTGATCAATCAAGAGTTGTAAATCATCTACAGAAAGCCAGCTTGTTTCGATTTCAAAATCAGCTTCATTGATAAAGGAATCTTCAATGAAATTCATTTTTTTGTTGACTCTCAAAAAAGAAATGCTTTCGTTGACCATAATGCGGCGAATCCAGCCCTCAAAACTCCCTTTGTTTTCGAAATTTTTCAGATGAACAAATACTTTCATAAAAGCTGTAATCATCACGTCTTCGGCCATTTGAACATCTTTCACATATTGTCTGCAAACGCCCAACATTTTTGGCGAAAACTTCTGGTAAATCGATTGTTGCGCATGTCTGTTTCCCTCTTTCGCTAGCTGAATGAGGGCCATTTCATCTTGATTTAATTGAATTACTCGCATGATTAAAAATTTGTTTCAAACCGTTGGAACCGGATTTGTAAGTATAGACGTTTGAAAAAATAAAATGGTTGTATGACAGGCGAAAAAAATAAAAAAACTTTACAAAAAACTAGCATTCAAAATTTTATAAAAAAAATTTGGTTTGTAAAAAAACTAACAACTTAAAAAAAGTGCGTGCAATACACATTTCTTACAGGGTTTCAACTTAAAAACGAGTTTATAGCAGGTTCAGGATTCAAAAATAAAGCAAAAGCACATTGTAAAAATCAATACGGTTGGTTTTTTAGATTTTACACCTCGGTATATTTGGGTGCGATTCTTCAAAAGAAGCAAATTGTATAGATGAAGTTTTTACGCTCGAAGCCTATCAAAGTGTTTTAGGGAGGATCATTTGCTAATCGCATCATCCAGATTTCGGGAATAGGTCGCTGGTGCACGTTTCCCGTGTGAGGAGATTTGCTGATTCGCTTTTTTAGATTTTTTCAATAAAAAAAGCAACCCTTTCGAGTTGCTCTTTTTTAAAAAAAATTAATGATCATCTTAGTTCTTTACCACACGGATATTTTTAATTTCTTGTCCTTGAACAATATTTACCATATAAACCCCAGCAGTCAAGTTTTCGCCTACGTTTACTTCATTTTCTGAAGTTTTGAAAGTTTGCACCAATTTGCCTGTCATATCAAAAATCGATACGTTTGATGTTACATTTTCATTGGTTAATAACAACGTGATATTGCTCACAAATGGATTTGGAAAAGCTTTGATTTCGAAATGATTTGCATTGGTTTCGGTTGGAATTTCCTTTGAAGCTACTGTTCCAACAGTCAAATTACAAACGGGTCCATAAGCACTCCAATTGTCGCCAATTTTTACTGCCACTTGAATGGGGTAGGTTTGGTTCATGGTTTTCAATCTTTTTTGCCACTGATTCGCTGATTTTTTGGGTTTTTTGGATTACCACGAATACACGAATTTTTTAAAACTGGACTTTTTAATTTTAATCGAATGCTTCTTCGAAGCGCACGAATTTATGGAACGATGATTTTTAGGATGTAGCGGATTTTCGCAGGTTTTAAATCTTTTTTTGCCACTGATTCGCTGATTTATTTTTTTTACCACGAATAATCGAATGGTATTTTTTGATTTTTTGATTTTTTATGGAAAATGCTTCCTGACTTGTTCCTTTTAGTGCGGTGCAAATAATTTCGAGGTAATATCCTTCATTTTCTGATTTGGTTCAGCATTTATGGTTACCATTTTGTTGGTTATTTTGTTTAGTATTTCGCCATCTACAACTTTTTTTGATTCATCAACAAACCTTCTAATAGAAATTTCTGTACTCAATTCAATGTGTTTTGATACCACAAGTGCCATAAAACATATTAGAATATGCAATTTTATGGGCTGTTCTTTGTAATGAAAGATTGGTCTTGTTTGTAAATCGTTTTTTGATATTCTAAAAGCTTGCTCTACTCTGTAAAGCTCGTGATAGTGCTTCATTATAGTTTCATTGTCTGCTTTTGATTCATCTAAATTTGTATAATATCCTTTAATTCCAAGTAATTTTTTTGTTTTTTCTATAAGAGCATCGTTGAGTATTATTTGTTCTCCTTTGCTTTGTGTAAATTTTAATTTTTTACTTTTGGAGGGTTGCTCTATTACTTGTTTAGCCTTTTCTATCTGCTTGTTCATCTCATAAAGATCTTTGCGATACCTAACAGATGAATAACTACAAATTAAATAACCATTATCCGTTTTAATTCTAATGCTCTTACCGTCTTCTCTAACAATGCTTTTATCAATAGCAGCAAATGTTTTAGCAGCAATATTACCTAGTCTTGCCCCAACGATATAATTGATGCTGTTTTGGGTCAACTGCTGTACATTTTCTGTACTAATCATCGCTGCATCAGCTACTACCGTAAAGTCTTTTGCGTTATTTTTTGTGATAAAATTTTTGATAACTGGAATAATCGTATGCCCTTCAAAAGTATTGCCAGCGAAAATCTCAAAAGCTATAGGAAAGCCCTCTTTACTTACCATCAAGGCAATTAATATCTGTGGTTGTTGTGATTTATTGTCTTTAGAAAAACCATTTTTACGTAGCTCATCTTCTTGAAAGGTCTCAAAATAAAGTGTAGTAACATCATAAAAAAGTAGATCATAACTAAATGCATAATTTGCCTTTGCAAAATCTACTACTTTTTGTTCTATTGTTTCTTTTAAATCGATACATTTTGGAGCTATTTTATAATATGTTTTACGATTGTGATGGACACCAAAATATTGATTCAAAAGAAACAGGGAACGCAATTTAGAGGCAGGTTCAAATATTCTAATAGTAACTAAATCTCTCAATAAAGCTGGTAAAACATCTAATCCCATTTTGTCCAAAACAAAACCTATCTGCTGATAGAAATATCGATATTTAACACCTAAAAAAACACTGTGATTCAGGTGTAAAAGTTTGTTTGGACTTTCGTCGGGAAAAATGGATAACTGCTGACTGTAATCTTTTATCCATTCTTCTGCTAAAATCATCAACTTTTTCAAATCTTCTTCATTATGAGCAGAACCAACGTGATGTAAAACTTTCCTTTTGTTTTCTTGATACCGTACAACTTGAACAGCCTTTGCATTAGATGTTGTTTTTACTACCCTAATTTTCATAAGAAATTACATTAGTGCGGTAAAATTAATATTTAAAATTAAAAAAGTATTGACTAGCAATATATTACGACCGCACTAAATTAAAGAGGAACAAGTCAGGAAAACTACCCTTCTTACAACACAAGTCGTTCTGAAAACATGTCAGGCAGAATCAATAGAAAATATTTTTTAGACATTAATGACCGACCTGAAAATGCGCCCGAAAGACGCTCTGCCTTAAACCATATTTTGCTAAGATATGCTGCTTTGTTGTTGATGCATGCAGAGGCTGCATATCAGACCGGAGACGAGCAAGGCGCAAGAAATTCGTTGAATAGCGTCAGGGGAAGAGTGAATCTACAACCCATAATTGCCACCGGACAAAATTTGCTTTTAGCTATTTACAACGAACGAAGACTAGAACTAGCCATGGAAGGACATCGACATTACGACCTTAAACGAACAGGAAGATTGGCCTCTGCAATGTGTGATTTCTTGAATTACAATGCCAATATCAGCACAGATACTTATGATGCAGGAAATACACAAGGTTCGTTTTTTAACCCCGCTGTACATATTCTTTTTCCGATTCCACAAACAGAAATTGATCTGTCTGGAGGCAGGATTACTCAAAACCCAGGTTACTAACATAATATAAATGATTCATGAAAAAATTAGAAACAAAAAATATGAGTATTATTAATTGCTTGATCTTTTTATTCTATTTGGTAAGCTGTGATGATATTGGATCTGATAGCTTAAAAGTGCCAGGTGGCACAGGCGACCCTTTTTTAGAACTCACTTTAAAACCTAGTATTACTTACCAAACCATTCATGGATTTGGAGCTTCAGATGCGCGGAGTACTCAATTTGTAGGTAAAAATTGGCCTTTAGACAAAAGAAATCAAATTGCAGATCTACTCTTCAGCAATGCTTTTGATCCCAATGGAAATCCGCTTGGGATTGGCCTAGATATATGGCGTTTTAACCTAGGCGCAGGCAGTGTTTCGCAAGGCGGTAATAGCGGAATTGACGACGAATGGAGAAGAGCTGATTGTTTTTTGAAAAGCAGTGGTTACGATTGGACTGCTCACGAAGGCCAACGTTGGTTTGTTGATGCAGCAAAATCGAGAGGAGTAAATAAATTTATTGCTTTTTCAAATAGTCCGCCTATCACAATGACTAGAAATGGATTTGTATATTCTTCCGGTGGAGATGCTGCAAATTTGAACCCTGCAAATCATGATGATTATGCAGAATTTCTGGTCAATGTTTTAGAAAATTATAAAAACCTAGACGGAGTAGAATTTGATTTTGTATCGCCCTTCAACGAACCACAATATGACTGGACAGGCGGACAAGAAGGATCGCCGTGGCGTAATTCGGAAATAGCTGAAATTACAACTCTTTTGAATAACAAACTGCAAGAACGAAATTTGAATACCAAAATTCAGATTGCTGAAGCCGCAAAACTAGATTATTTATATCAAACAGGCGATAAACCCGGGCGAGCCAATCAGCTGCAAGATTTTTTTAACCCTCTTTCAGCCAACTATATTGGTGATTTAGAAAACTTGAGCAATAGCATCGCTGGACATAGTTATTTTACAACTTTTGACACCTCGTACTTAATCGATGTACGATCTAGACTGAGGAATCAAATCAATACAATCAATCCATCCATGGAATTTTGGATGACAGAGTATTGTATGATAGAAAACAACGTAGAAATTAATGGAAACGGAAGAGAGATTTAGGAATTAATCCGGCGTTATATACCGCAAGGCTTATACACACAGACCTCACAGTGGCCAATGCTTCTTCGTGGCAATGGTGGCTTGCGGTAAGTCCTTTCGACTACAAAGATGGTTTAGTATATATTGACAATGACAAAAATAATGGTCAAGTATATGATTCTAAATTATTGTGGGGACTTGGAAATTATTCAAAATTTATTGAGCCAGGCTCAACTCGAATTGATGTTTCAAGATCTGATAATAAAAACACTGCCCAATCTATTGATGGACTACTGGCCTCTGCCTACATTGTTCCCAACGGCAATCAACTAGTTTGTGTGGTCGTGAATCAACGAAATATTAAAATTCCCATAAAAATTAAAGCTGAAAATCAATCATTCGATAGAGCAAAAATTTATCAAACCTCAGCACTCGCTAATGACAATTTAAATTTTAAAGGCGAAATAAATGTTGATGAAATCTATGAAGTTCCTGCTAGAAGTATTGTAACTTTTATAATAGAATAATTCAAAAGAAAGAAAGAAAGAAAGAAAGAAAGATGAAAATATCATTAGTTACATTAATGTTGGCGTGCGCAGTTAGTTTTGCTCAAACCAATAAGAGCAACGATTGGGAAAATCCTGAGGTTTTTAGTGTGAACACATTAGCACCCCACGCACTTTTAATTCCATTTGGTGCAAAAAACGAACTGTCAATCTATGACATTAAAACGTCTCCAAATTATAAATCTTTGAATGGATTATGGAAATTCAAATGGAGCATCAACACAGAGAAAAGACCCAAAGAATTTTACAAACCCGACTATGATATTAAAAATTGGGATCTTATAGAAGTGCCGTCAAGCTGGCAAATGAAAGGATATGGAGTTCCGATTTATGTAAATGTAAATTACCCTTTCAAACCAAATCCGCCAAAAATCCCAAAAGAATACAACCCTGTAGGTTCCTACAAAAGGACATTTACTGTGCCAAAAGAATGGAACAACGATGAAATTATTCTTCATTTTGGCGGGGTAAATTCTGCATTTTATGTTTGGGTAAATGGAAAGAAAGTAGGCTACTCTGAAGACAGTAAAACAGCCGCAGAATTCAATATTACCGATTTTATAACCGAAGGAGAAAACGAGCTTGCTGTTGAAGTGTATAGATGGTGCGATGGAAGCTATTTAGAAAGTCAAGACATGTGGCGCCTCAGCGGCATTGAGCGCGATGTTTTTTTGTATGCGAAACCTAAAATTCATGTATATGACGTTTTTATAAAATCAGTTTTAGACAAAACTTACACCAATGGTATTCTTAACCTAGATTTCGAACTGAAAAACATGACAAATCAAGAAAACGATGTAGAAGTTTCTATTGAACTACTTGATTCTCAATTCTCAAAAAGCTTACTAACCATAAAAAAGAAAGTAAGCCTTGCAAAAAATAGTTCTGCTAAATTATCCACCAACAACGTCATAAAAAGACCTAATAAATGGAGTGCAGAACAACCCAATTTATATGATTTAAAAATTGTTTTAAAAGACAAATCCGGTAAAATATTAGAAACTTTTACAAAAAAAACTGGATTCAGAACCTCGGAAATAAAAAATGGACAATTTTTAATCAACGGTCAGTATGTATTGATCAAGGGCGTTAACAGACACGAACATAGCCCCGTCAATGGACATGTAGTTACAGAAGCTGAAATGATAGAAGACATTAAATTAATGAAACAATTTAACATTAATGCGGTTCGTTCAAGCCACTATCCCAACCACCCAAAATGGTATGAACTCTGCGATATTTTTGGACTATACGTTGTCGATGAAGCAAATATTGAAGCGCATGGACTTCAAACGAAATGGGACGGCGATTACGGGTATCGATTTAATACTTATACTTCTCAAGCCACAGAATGGAAAAATGCGCATATTGACCGAACCCTCAGAATGTTTCAACAAAACAAAAATCATCCTTCAATCGTGATTTGGTCGCTAGGGAACGAAGCTGGTTTTGGAGAAAATTTTAAAATTACCTATAAGATGTTAAAAAGCCTTGACAATTCAAGGCCCGTTCAATATGAACAAGCATGGTTAGATCCCTACACCGATATTGTTGCACCAATGTATCACACAATATCCAATCTTGAAAAATTTTTGAAACTAAACGACAAAAGACCTCTATTTATGTGCGAATATTCTCATGGAATGGGCAACAGTAATGGTAATTTGATCGACTATTGGAACTTTATAAAAAAACATAAAGCACTTCAAGGAGGTTTCATTTGGGATTGGGTTGATCAAGGCATGGAAAAAGAAACCTTAGATGGCAGAAAATATTGGGCTTATGGTGGCAATTTCGGACATCAAAATGTACCAAGCGATAAAGACTTTTGCTTAAATGGTCTTATTTTTCCAAATCGAACGCCAAAACCTTCACTTTGGGAAGTGAAAAAAGTGTATCAAAATATCAGCTTTGAAGCAATTGATCTAAAACTAGGTAAAATTAAAATCAATAATGAATTTAATTTCACATCACTTGGAGAATATGAAATCTATTGGTATTTGGAAGGTGACGGAAAAATGATTGCGCAAGATCAGCTTGTTCAATCTGAAGAAATCAAGCCTGCAAGTCATCAATATTCACGATAGACCATTTTGAAAAACATTTTCAAAGCAATAAAGCGTCAGAATATTTTTTGAGGATTGAAGCAAAACAAAAAACAAACAAAAATTTAATCCCCAAAGGACATATCATTGCCAAAGAACAATTCAAAATTCCATTCTCAAAACCTGCTTCACCAGTAGATGATTCTTTTGCAAAATCAACATTGAAGTATAAAACCATCGAAAATAATTTATACATCGAAGGACCAGATTTTTTAGCCGTATTTGACATTCAAAAAGGACATTTGAATAATTATGTGTATAATGAACATTCAATGCTAAAAAAACCACTCCATTTAGATTTTTGGCGAATGCCAACAAGTAATGACATAGGAAACAAAATGCATGAAAGACTTGCCACATGGAAATCAATAAATTCAAAACAACAACTAACGTCCTTTAAAATAGATACAATTAGCAAGCAACAAATTAAGATTCAAACCTCATCTAAGCTCTTAGAACCAAACGCAAATTTCAATTTAAACTACACTATCTTCAGTAACGGCGAAATTTATGTCGATTTCAAAATGGAAATCACTGACAAAATCTTTCCAGAAATGCCCAGAATTGGCTTAAATCTAACTATTCCTGCGAAATTTGAAAACATGGCTTGGTTTGGAAGAGGACCGCACGAAACCTACTGGGATAGAAAAACAGGTGCAGATATTGGACTATACAACGGTAAAGTGATTGAACAATACGTTCCCTACATATTTCCTCAAGAAAACGGTAATAAAACCGATGTAAGATGGGCTAGTTTTGTAGATGCTAAAAACAATGGCTGGTTAATTGTTGGAGACGAACCCTTGAATATTGCTGCTTATCCTTATGAACAAGAGCAACTAAGTGCATTTAAAAACGCAGTAGAAGTAACTTTTCAAGACATCGTAGAAGTGCATATAGACCTACAGCAAATGGGCGTAGGTGGCGATAATAGTTGGGGGGAACATACCCTTGAAAAATACAAACTTTTGAATAACACTTACCAATTTGGATTTTGGCTCAAACCAGTCTCTAACAAAACCAACACTCATGAAAAATCAAAAGTTGTTTTAAAGAATTAAAAAAATTTCAAATGATGAATGTTTAGTGCTTTGTGCAAACAAAAAAACGAAACTATGTTTATCTTAACTTTGCGTTTTGTAGATTTTATATCACGAATCGTATGGCACCCGCTTCTGAATCTCTGCACGCATGGCGTCAGATTCGGGAGCGGAACATTGCGGGTTTAGAACGGTGGCAACGCGGGAGATGTTGGAGTCATTGCATGAAGTAAAGGTACATTCGTGCGTATTTTAGATGCTTTCTTAAAATAAATGAACGCAGTGACTTCGCTAGATGCGTTTCGTTCATAAAATATTGCGTGAATGATTTCTACCTATCATTCATGCAATACTTATCTTAATTCATTTAATTATAAGCAGTAAATAGTTAAGAACCAGCAAGAAAAGCATCTCTCACTTTTTTCGGCAACGACTGCACAATCAAATCATAAGAATGATGAATTAATTCCATGATTTCGGGAGTAGATAAATCTTTTCCAAAATAAACCGTATTCCAATGGATTTTGCTCATGTGATAACCCGGTTTGACAGCTTCAAACTCATTACGTAAGTTTTCTGCACGTTCAGGATCGCATTTCAAATTTAATTTTCTATCGCCTGCTTCCCAGTTTTTTAAAGACACCAAACAAAACATTTTATCGCAAACTTTAAAAACCAACGTGTCTTCATCAAACGGAAAATGTTCGGTCACGCCTTTTTTTTCCAAACAAAATTGGTATAAACTTTCAATATCCATCGTTATAAAATTTGATATAAAACAGGTTTACTTGGACTCGCATCATTTTCGAACGAAGCAATTTGTAAATTCAACAAATACGAACCGTCCTGAATTGAATCAGGCACAAAAATTAATTCCGTAATCGTAGCGTTTTTTCTCGCTTTCGGATTTAAATCTTTCACATCGTCCAAATCCCAAAAGGCTTTGTGTGCCAATAATTTTCCTTCGTCTTTTTCTCGGTCAACGCTTGGCAAATCAATCAGTAAATGTTGCACGCCAAGATTTCTGAGCCAAACAACAGCTTCAAAATGCAAATAAGGCGGATTGGTATGCGAATAATTTTTATTCTTTTTCGATATTTCGTTGGGCAAAGTACGAATGACTAAGGCCTCTGTCGTTTGATTTTTCAAGGCGTTTTCAACTTGATTTTTTGTAATTACCAAACCTTCGCCTTGTTTTTCGGAAACAATCGAAATCACTTTTGC
>JBEILV010000051.1:0-17194 GCA_040379105.1 Flavobacterium sp. | reverse complement strand
GTTGCAATCGAAATACTTGCCAACTTTTTGTTGCTTTCAAAATTCTTGATTTCTGGATTTTTACCTAATCTTCCAATCAATTGTACTCGGTTTCTTAAAATGCTCATGGCTTAAAAATTTAAATTGTGAATAATTGTTTTTGTTGATTCATTTCAACGAGGCAAAGATGCGGCGGTTGGATTTTCTTAATCGGTTGCAAAACAATTACTTTCGGTTGTAACTATTTGCAAGCGTTTGTAAACGGCTATTATAATACGTATCTTGCGAAAAAATAGCACTTTATGCAAGAAACGATTGGCAAAATAGAATTACGAAATTTACAGGTCGAAGATTACAAACAACTGAAAAGCTCCATGATTGAAGCTTACAGCGAAATGCAAAATGCGTATTGGGATTTGCATCACATTGAAAAACTACTCAGTATTTTCCCCGAAGGACAATTGGTTTTGCTCGTGGACGATGTGGTGGTAGGTTCGGCTCTATCGCTGATTATAGATTATAGAAAAGTGATTGCCAATCACACTTATCGACAAATTACTGGAAATTACACATTTGATACGCACAATGACGAGGGCGAAGTTTTGAATGGAATTGATGTTTTTATCCATCCAAAATGCAGGGGTTTGCGCTTGGGAAGAAGGCTTTATGATGCCCGAAAAGAACTTTGCGAACAATTGAACTTGAAATCAATCATTTTCGCAGGACGTATTCCGAGATACAACGAACATTCGGATGTGCTTTCGCCAAAAGAATATATTGACAAAGTGAAAGCCAAAGCATTGTATGACCCCGTTTTGTCGTTTCAGCTCAGCAATGATTTTCACGTGAAAAAAATCATGAAAAATTATTTGGTAGGCGATAAGAGTTCTAATGAATATGCGGTTTTGATGGAATGGAACAATATTTATTACGACGATTCGACGGATTTGATCAACACCAAAAAAAGTGTGATTCGCATTGGTTTGATTCAATGGCAAATGCGTCCGTTGAATAATTTGGCCGAATTTTTTGAACAAGCCGAATTTTTTATTGATGCCGTTTCGGGCTATGGAAGTGATTTTGCATTGTTTCCAGAATTATTTATTGCGCCTTTAATGGCCGATTATAATCATCTTTCCGAAGCCGATGCTATTAGAGAATTAGCAAAACACGCCGACCCCATCCGGAAGAAATTTCAAGAATATGCCATTGCTTACAACATCAATATCATTACGGGAAGTATGCCTTATTTAGATCAAGGCGATTTGTTTAATGTTGGCTTTTTGTGCAAACGCGATGGCACGAATGAAATGTACACCAAAATTCATGTGACTCCCAACGAAGTATTCCATTGGGGCATGAAAGGCGGCTCAAAAATTCAAACTTTCGATACAGATTGTGGGAAAATCGGCATTGTGATTTGCTATGATGTTGAATTTCCTGAACTTTCTCGATTAATGGCCGACCAAGGCATGAATATTTTGTTTGTGCCATTTTTGACCGACACACAAAATGGTTACACTCGTGTGAAACATTGCGCCCAAGCGCGTGCTATCGAAAACGAATGTTATGTGGCCATTGCAGGTTGTGTGGGCAATCTTCCGAAAGTGAACAACATGGACATTCAATATGCGCAAACGGCTGTTTTTACGCCGTCTGATTTTGCATTTCCAAGCAACGGTGTCAAAGCAGAAGCCACTCCCAACACAGAAATGACACTGATTGTGGATGTTGATTTAGATTTGTTAAAAGAGCTTCACGAGCACGGCAGCGTTCGGATTATGAAAGACCGAAGACACGATTTATATACCATAAAACAAGTGTAATTTTCGTATAGAAGTCATTGAAATATCGAGTTCATAAATCAAAATCAGAACTTTCATTTCTTCAAGAATGATGCAATTTAAAGAAGATTAAAATGAGCGATTAAAATTGCAAAATCAACCAACGAAATAAGAAAGTTGCAGCACTTTTTTCAACGGATCAAAAGAGTCCATTGAAATATTAAAATGTAAAATGAAGTTTTTATCAAAAAAGTTGTTGTTACATTTGTACTAATATTTTCAATTGTATGATTTTTAAATGCAAACATTTTTCGGTAAATCAGTCTAAATCCGCCATGAAAATTGGCACCGACAGTGTTTTGTTGGGTGCTTGGACACCTTTAGATTCCGATCCTTTCTCGGTGCTAGACATTGGTGCTGGCACAGGAATTTTGAGTTTGATGTTAGCGCAAAGATGCCGTGCCGAACAAATTGACGGCATTGAAGTGGAAGAACAGGCTTTTGAAGAATGCGTAGAAAACTATGAAAACAGTCCGTGGGCAGATCGTTTGTATTGCTATCATGCAGATTTACAAGAATTTGTAGATGAAATGATCGATGAGAAATACGATTTAATTGTCTCTAACCCGCCTTTTTTTAGTGAAAATAGTTTTTCGCCGGACGATGCCAGAAACAAAGCCCGATTTCAATCTTCTTTGCCTTTTGACCATTTATTAGAAAGCGTCGCATTATTGCTTGCTGATGAAGGAGTTTTTTCGGTGGTTATTCCCTTTAAAGATGAAGAAAATTTCATCCAACTCGCAGCTACTTTTGCGTTGTTTCCTTTTAGAATTATGCGCGTAAAAGGCAATCACGAAACACCCATCATTAGAAGTTTGATGGCTTTTTCAAAAACGAGTCATCCTCTTAAAGAAGAACAATTGACCATAGAAATTTCCAGACATCAATATACTGATGATTATAAAGAACTCACAAAAGATTTTTATTTAAAATTCTAAAAAAAACCGATTCGCAAATGAATGGAATCGGTTTTTGGTTTACAAAGTTTCTTTCAGCCATTTGAAAAATTCATGTTGCCAAATCAAACTGTTTTGAGGTTTTAAAATCCAGTGATTTTCGTTTTCGAAATAAATAAATCGACTCGGAATATCTCTCAATTGTGCTGCTTGAAAAGCTTCTTGCCCTTGCCCAATAGGAACACGGTAATCTTTTCCGCCTTGAATAATTAAAATAGGCGTGGTCCAATTTTGAACTAAATTTATAGGATTGAACTGTTTGTATGTTTTTTGTGCAGCTTCATTTTTCAAATCCCAATACGGACCGCCCAAATCCCAATCAGTAAAGAAAACTTCCTCTGTTGTGCCATACATACTTTCTAAATTAAATACTCCACAATGTGAAATAAAAGTTTTGAATCTTTTTTCATGAATGCCCGCCAATTGAAAAACAGAATATCCGCCATAACTCGCTCCAACTGCCGCCATTCTTGTTCCGTCCACGTAGGGTTCTTTTTTGAAAAAATCAGTTGCTGAAAGATAATCTTGCATTGCTTGTCCGCCCCAATCTTTACTGATCTGTTCGTTCCACGCCACTCCATGACCGGGCATTCCTCTTCTGTTTGGTGCTATGACGATGTAGCCTTGCGCTGCCATCAATTGAAAATTCCAACGATAAGAGTAAAATTGTGTCAAAGCACCTTGAGGACCGCCTTGGCAATATAATAATGTAGGATATCTCTGTGATGGATCATAATCTGGTGGATAAACAACCCACACTAGCATTTCTTTACCGTCGGTGGTTGGCACCATTTTCTTCTCGGTTTTGCTGAGTTTTAAATTATCAATAATGTTTTTATTGACATTCGTTAGTGGTAACCAAGTTTCTTTTTTCAAATCGTAAGAAAAAATTTCGGTGGGATGGTTGAAATCTTGACGAGAAAGAATGATGTTCTTTTCGCCAAAAAAACCAACAATACCCGTCACGTCAAAATCGCCATTGGTAATTTGCTCTACTTTAATGGCTTTTTTCTTCAATCCAGGAAAGTTGACCATAAACAACTGCTCCGTTCCTTGCGTAGGTGCTGTAAAATATATTTTTTCGCCATCGGGCGCCCATTTATAACTCGATACTGTGCCATCCCATTGCGCTGTCAAGTTATAATCGATGCCGTTAAATCTTACAACAATATCGTTTTTATCTGACTCATAACCGTCGTTTTTCATTTGTAGCCAAGTCAAATCTCCCTCTGGGGAAAAATCAGGAAAAGTGTCGTAGCCTTGATTTTTTTGAGTTAAGTTAGCGGTTTGTTTTGTTTTGATATTGTAGGAATAAATGTCAGTATTGGTAGAAGTGGCATATTTTGTACCACTTTTTTTCTTTGCTACATAGATAATATTTGTGCCCGTTGGATGCCACAAATAATCTTCATCTCCGCCGAAAGGCTGTTGCGGACTATGAAAAGCTTCATTTTTCATAATATCAGTTCCCGTTTGGGTTGAATCTTTATAAAAAATATGACTGTATTCGCCCGTATTCCAATGATCCCAATGTCTGTAATCCAAACCGTTATATATTTGTACTTCCGATTTTTTCATTTCAGGATAAAAATCTTCTCCAAACACTTTTTCTACTTTTACTTTTTGATCATAAAGCGTAAATTTTCCATCGGGCGATATTTTTTTGTTTTTGATTAAGGTATCAAAAGCAGTAATGGCTTCCGAAGCTCCTCCGATGAGCGGTACTTTGAAAAAAGCTGTGTTTGATTTGTTTTCAGCCACATCAGGTGCAGAAACACTGTAAATAAGCGAGTTACCATCGTTCGTAATTCCAACTGGATTTACTCTCCCGAGTTGCCAAAGAAGTTCAGGAGTCATTTTGTTTTGTGCGAAATTGCTTTGTGCAAAAACCACAAACACAGTCATAAAAATTAACTTTTTTATCTTAAATATGTTTTTTATAGATGATAAAGGTAGTTAAACGATTATTAATAAAAAAAATTAATTTTAAGTTTTGTTTAATATTTTAAAAAGTGAACCTAATGAACGGAATTAAGGGCTCAGAATAATAACCGTTTTTGTTCAGATGTAAGACATTGTAACGAAAACCCACTGTGAAGTTTTCTTGTCTTAGTCCAACGCCCAAAAAGAGTGCCGTATTCCAAAAATTCTCATTTCCATAAGCTTGACTACTCACGTTAAACCTTAATTGTTCAAGTTCAGCAGAGAGTTGCAAAAACTCAATAGGATTGGCAATTCCTATAAGTGAAGCACCATAAACAAATGTTTCAAAACGATTTCGCTCTCGTAAATAATTGAAATGCATTCCTACTCCCGCTGAAACATAATCGTTGAATTCATACAAAACAATGGGAGCAACCAATATATCTGAAAATTCAGAACTAAAAATAAGTCCGATATTACCACCAAATCGCAAATCCTCTACAAATCCATTGTTTGAAGCAGGTTTAACCATTGTTGAATTCAGAGGTGGTTGATTCGTTTGCGATACACTGTTTTGAAATGTGAAGAATAGAAAAAAGACAAACGATAATTTAGTTAAAAACACACAAGAGATTTGTTGACTTACAGGATTATTATATTTCATAATTCTATCAAAAATGTTAATTAAATAATAGCAAATATCGTACTTTTGCACCACAATTTTCAACAAAACAGCTCTTTTACTAATATTATTATGGATAGGTTTTCCTTTTTAAACGCAGCTCATACACAATTTTTTGCAGATTTATACGATGAATATCTTGCAAATCCAGACGCTATCGAACCAAGTTGGCGTGCATTCTTTCAAGGTTTTGACTTTGGAATGTCTCAACAAAGTTCAGAAACAATTGTAAATCAAATCGTTTCGGTTGCTTCTCAACCAGCGGAATCTGTAGGAATTTCTGAAAAAATACAAAAAGAATTTTCAGTTCTTAAATTGATAGATGCCTACCGAGTGCGAGGACATCTTTTTACAAAAACAAACCCTGTTCGTGAACGACGAACGTATCAACCCACTTTAGACCATCAAAATTTTGCATTGACCGATGCTGATTTAGATACGGTTTTTGATGCGGCAAAAGTGCTAGGGCATCAACCTTCTTCGTTAAGAGAAATTATCAAACATTTGAACAATGTTTATTGCCAATCGATTGGTATTGAATATATGTATATCCGCAAACCAGAAGTGCTGCAATGGATTCAAGGAAGACTAAATGTAAACGATAATTTACCTAATTTTTCTACCGACGAAAAGAAACAGTTGCTTTCAAAATTAAATGAAGCTGTTTCTTTCGAAAATTTCCTTCATACTAAATATGTTGGACAAAAAAGATTTTCATTGGAAGGTGGCGAAAGCTTGATTCCTGCATTAGATGCATTGATTGAAAACGCAGCCGAAAGAGGAGTAGAGCAATTCGTAATGGGCATGGCGCACAGAGGAAGATTGAGCGTTTTGGCTAATATTTTTGGCAAGTCAACGCAAGATATTTTCTCTGAATTTGATGGAAAAGACTATGAAAAGGAATATTTTGATGGCGATGTAAAATACCATTTGGGTTTAACCTCCGACAAAATTTCTGCTTCAGGCAAAAAAATCAATTTAAATTTAGCACCCAATCCTTCGCACCTCGAGACCGTGGGCGCAGTGATTGAAGGGATTGCAAGAGCAAAACAAGATAATTACTTCCCAGACGATTTTTCGAAAGTATTACCCATTGCTGTTCATGGCGATGCAGCTATTGCAGGCCAAGGCATTGTGTATGAAATCATCCAAATGTCGCAATTAGATGGCTACAAAACGGGTGGTACGATTCATATCGTCATTAATAACCAAGTAGGTTTCACAACTAACTATTTAGATGCGCGTTCTTCTACTTATTGTACAGATGTTGCAAAAGTAACGCTTTCACCCGTTTTGCATGTCAATGCCGACGATACTGAAGCCGTAGTGCACGCCATGTTGTTTGCTTTAGATTTCAGAATGACTTTTGGTAGCGACGTTTTCATTGATTTGTTAGGCTATCGAAAATACGGGCACAACGAAGGCGATGAACCTCGTTTTACACAACCAAAACTTTATAAAATAATTTCTAAACATAAAAATCCTCGCGATATTTATGCTGAGAAACTCATTGCCGATGGCCTTATTGATGCTGATTATGTTAAGAAATTAGAAGACGAATACAAATCGAAATTAGAAGTAAACTTAGAGGCTTCACGCCAAAAAGATTTGACCATCATCACTCCATTCATGCAAAATGAATGGGAAAATTTCGAATCGGTAAGCGATGATAAAATGCTTGAAAAAGTAGATACATCATTCGATAAAGCAACACTAGATAAAATTGCAGCGGATGTAACTTCTTTGCCATCAGATAAAAAGTTCATCAGTAAAATCAAAAAAATTATCGACGACCGTAAATCAATGTATGAAAACGATGCCATTGATTGGGGATTGGCAGAAACATTGGCTTATGGCACTTTGTTGCATGAAGGCTACAACGTTCGTGTTTCAGGACAAGACGTAGAGCGCGGCACATTTTCTCACCGTCATGCGGTAGTGAAAGTGGAAGAAAGCGAAGAAGAAATCGTGCTTTTAAACGAAATTAAAGACCAAAAAGGGAAGTTTTTTATCTATAATTCTTTCCTCTCAGAATACGGTGTTTTAGGATTTGAATATGGTTATGCGTTGGCAGCACCAAAAACATTAACCATCTGGGAAGCGCAATTTGGCGATTTCTCAAACGGTGCTCAAATCATGATAGATCAATATATTTCTTCGGGCGAAGACAAATGGAAAAACCAAAATGGAGTAGTGATGTTGCTTCCTCATGGTTACGAAAATCAAGGGGCAGAGCACTCATCGGCACGTTTGGAACGCTATTTACAGTTGTGTGCAAAGCACAATATGTTTGTGGCAAACTGCACAACTCCAGCTAATTTTTACCATTTGTTAAGACGACAAATGAAAACGAGTTTCAGAAAACCATTGGTGGTCATGTCGCCAAAAAGTTTGTTAAGACATCCGTTGGTCATTTCAAAAATAGATGAACTAGCACACGGACAATTTCAAGAAGTTATAGACGATCCAAACGTGAAAGACAAAAGTGCAATCAAAAGTTTGGTTTTTGTTTCGGGTAAGTTCTACTACGATATTCTTGCCGAAAGAGAAAATTTAGGTCGTTCGGAAGTGGCTTTAGTACGAATCGAGCAATTGTTTCCATTGCCAATTGAGCAAATGGAGGCCATCATTGCAAGCTATCCAAATGCGGATGATTATGTTTGGGCACAAGAAGAGCCAAAAAATATGGGAGCATTTGGTTTCATGTTGATGAATTTCAACAGTGTTTCTTGGCGATTGGCCTCCTTGAAAGCATATTCTGCACCAGCATCAGGAAGTTATACACGAGCAAAAAGACGCCACGCAGATGCCATCAGAATGGTGTTTGATAAAAATTTATTTAGATAAAAACGGAAGTAAAAATCTGTTTTACAATATATTAAACCAAATGTTTCAACACATTTAAAACCGAAACCAAAACTTGTAATTTAGAAAGATTATGATTTTAGAAATGAAAGTGCCTTCACCTGGCGAATCCATCAAAGAAGTAGAAATTGCTACATGGTTAGTAAAAAACGGCGATTATGTAGAAAAAGACCAAGCTATTGCTGAGGTCGATTCAGATAAAGCAACCTTAGAATTGCCAGCAGAAGCCAGTGGCATCATTACGCTCAAAGCTGAAGAAGGAGACGCTGTTGCAGTAGGCGCAGTGGTATGTTTGATCGACACGAGTGCTGCAAAACCAGCTGCTGGCGGTCAAGCAGCACCAAAAGAGGAAAAGAAAGAAGCGAAAAAAGAGGAAGTGAAAGAAGCTCCAAAACAAGCCGTTCCTTCGCCAGCACCTGCCGCAACTTATGCAACACAAACGCCATCACCCGCGGCTAGAAAAATTTTAGATGAAAAAGGAATTAATCCTGCGACTGTTTCTGGCACTGGAAAAGAAGGAAGAATTACCAAAGAAGATGCTTTAAATGCAGTGCCTTCTATGGGAACTCCCGGCCCAGGAAGTAGAGGAAGCGAGCGTTCAAAATTATCGATGTTACGAAGAAAAGTGGCTGAGCGTTTGGTTTCTGCAAAAAACGAAACTGCCATGTTGACTACTTTTAACGAAGTGGATATGACTGCGATTTACGCCCTTCGCAATGAATATAAAGATGCATTCAAGGCAAAACATAACGTAGGTTTGGGCTTTATGTCGTTTTTCACAAAAGCAGTGACAAGAGCATTGCAGCTGTATCCAGATGTTAATTCGATGATTGATGGTGATTTTAAAACTACGTACGATTTTTGCGATATTTCAGTAGCAGTATCTGGTCCAAAAGGCTTGATGGTTCCCGTGATGAGAAATGCAGAAAACTTATCATTCAGAGGAGTTGAACAAGAAATCAAGCGTTTGGCAATCAGAGCACGTGACGGACAAATTACAGTTGATGAAATGACTGGCGGAACTTTTACTATTTCAAATGGTGGGGTTTTTGGAAGTATGTTGTCAACACCGATCATCAATCCACCGCAATCTGGTATTTTAGGAATGCATAATGTGGTTGAACGTGCCATCGTGAAGAATGGTCAAATCGTGATTGCGCCTGTAATGTACGTGGCACTTTCTTACGATCATAGAATTATTGACGGAAGAGAATCTGTCGGTTTCCTAGTGGCTGTAAAAGAAGCTTTAGAAAACCCAACAGAACTTT
The DNA here is from genome assembly GCA_040379105.1 of Flavobacterium sp. Taxonomy (GTDB): domain Bacteria; phylum Bacteroidota; class Bacteroidia; order Flavobacteriales; family Flavobacteriaceae; genus Flavobacterium. The sequence goes on along the minus strand of JBEILV010000051.1, from coordinate 7,677 downwards.
TAATGGATAACAATCCTAAAAAAGCATTGGAACTTTAATAAATAGTTGCTTCAAAATTTAAAATCCCTTCAAAAGAGGGATTTTTTGATTTTACAACAAAATTAATATCAACAAATTGTTTCCTTTTTAGGAAATTAGTATTTTTGAAAAAATTTCGATGAAACCTAATTTTCAAATAGAATTATTACCCGAAGCTATAGAGTTTCTTGAAGAGTTAGACGAGAAAACTAGAGAAAAAATCTACTATAACATTAGAAAACCTCAATTTATTAATGATAATGAACTCTTTAAAAAGCTTAATAATTTAATATGGGAGTGTAGAACTTTATACAATGGCAAAGCTATTTACTTTTTTCGTTTTGGGATAACAGTTCAGGTAATGAAGTTTTGATTATTGCAACACATGGAATATTGAAAAAAACTCAAAAAACCCCTACCACAGAGATTTTAAAGGCAGAAGAGGCAAGAAAACAATATTTAAAAAATAAATAAAGATTAGTAATGAACAAATTAAAAACTGTTTCGCTTGATAAAATGCTTGATAAGCATATTGGCAAACTTGGTACCGAAAGAAGAGAAAATTTTGAAAATGAATTAAGAATTGATTTGTTAGGACAAGCTATAAAATTGGCGAGACAAGAAAGAAATTTAACGCAAGAACAACTTGGAGAGCTTGTGGGAGTTCAAAAAGCTCAGATTTCAAAAATCGAAAACAGCATGAAAAATGCACGATTGGGAACAATTTTAAAAGTGTTTGACGCTTTAGGCGCAAAAGTAAATTTCAATGTTGAATTGAATAATGGAAAATTAGCTTTTTAAGTTTGCTTTTATAACAAAAAAATCGCCTTAGGTTTCTAAGGCGATTTTTTTTATGGTTTGAGTTGATTTAAACAACACCTTGTCCTAACATTGCATCAGCTACTTTTACAAAGCCAGCAATATTGGCGCCTTTTACATAATCAACATATCCGTCGGCTTCTGTTCCATATTTCACACAAGATTCGTGGATGCTTGCCATAATGTTTTTCAAGCGTGCGTCAACTTCTTCTGCTGTCCAGCTCAATCTCAATGAATTTTGAGACATTTCTAATCCAGAAGTGGCAACACCTCCAGCATTCGATGCTTTTCCTGGTGCAAATAAGATTTTAGCTTTTAAGAAAACGGTTACGGCTTCTGGAGTGGATGGCATGTTTGCGCCTTCAGAAACACAAATACAACCATTGTTTACCAACATTTTTGCTTCTTCTTCGTTCAACTCGTTCTGAGTGGCGCAAGGCAAAGCGATGTCGCATTTCACTTCCCAAGGACGTTTGTCTGCCACAAATTTTGCGTTTGGATATTTATTTACATACTCTCCAATACGACCTCTTAATTCATTTTTGATGTGCATTACGTGTGCTAATTTCTCAGCATCAATGCCTTCCGCATCATAAATATAACCTGACGAATCTGAAAGTGTAACAACAACTCCGCCTAGTTCAGTTGCTTTTTCAGCAGCATATTGTGCTACGTTTCCAGCGCCAGAAATAGTAACAATTTTACCTGCAAAGCTTGTGTTTTTAGTTGCCAACATGCTTTGAGCAAAGTAAACATTGCCATAACCTGTAGCCTCAGGACGCATTAACGAACCGCCAAAAGTTGGTCCTTTTCCTGTCAAAACTCCTGTAAATTCGTTTCTTAAACGTTTGTATTGTCCGAACATATAGCCAACTTCTCTACCGCCCACTCCAATATCTCCAGCGGGAACGTCAGTATCAGCACCAATGTGTTTAGATAATTCAATCATGAAAGTTTGACAAAAACGCATGATTTCATTGTCAGATTTCCCTTTTGGGTCAAAGTCCGAACCGCCTTTTCCACCGCCCATTGGCAAAGTAGTTAAGCTGTTTTTGAAAGTTTGTTCGAAAGCCAAAAATTTAAGGATACTCAAATTTACCGATGGGTGAAAACGAAGTCCGCCTTTGTAAGGTCCGATGGCAGAATTCATTTGGATTCTATAACCTTTATTAACTTGAATATTGCCTGCATCGTCCACCCAAGTAACTCTGAACATAATCACACGCTCAGGTTCAACCATGCGCTCTAGCAACATTTTGTTTTGATACTTTTTATTTTGCTCAATGAAAGGGATAACGGTTTCTGCTACTTCATGAACGGCTTGCAAAAACTCAGGTTCGTTGGGGTTTTTTTTAGCAACCGACGCAACAAAAGAATGAATACTTTCTGACATATTGATTAAATTAAAATACGTTGATGAAAACGTTTTCGTTAGTAATTGCAAAGATACATTTTATAGAAATATCGAAGATAGATTTTTGAGATTCTGAATAAATTTATTATTTCTTTATCTAATTCTCAAAAAACGTGCTTTATTTTCTGATATATATCAATATCTCTGCTATTAATAAAATAAAACGGGTTGAAATTTAAATTTTATAAAAATTGATTTTTCTTCTATAACTGTGGGTTGCTAACACTGTTGAAAGCTTGTTCAAGGTCTTCGAGCAAATCTTCAATGTCTTCAATGCCGATGCTCAATCGCACTAAATCATCAGTGATGCCAATTTCTGCTCTTTTCTCAGCGGGAATGGAGGCGTGCGTCATCAAAGTCGGATGATTTGCCAACGATTCAACTCCGCCCAATGATTCGGCTAATGTGATGATTTTCAAGTTTTCTAAAAATTTAATTGCGTCTGCTTTCAACCCAGATTTAAAGGTGAAAGAAACCATGCCACCAAAACCACCAATCATTTGTTTTTTAGCAATTTCATAATGCGGATGCGTTGTCAAACCAGGATAATAAACTTGATTGATCAAAGGGTGATTGCTTAAATATTTGACCACTTCTGCGCCGTTTTCAGAATGTCTTTGCACGCGGATATGAAGTGTTTTGATACCTCTCAATACCAAGAAACTATCGTGTGGGCCTAGCGTGCCTCCTGTGGCAAATTGTGCAAAATGAAGTCTTTCGCCAAGTTCTTCAGTTTTAGAAACCAACGCTCCTGCAATGACGTCGGAGTGTCCACCCAAGTATTTTGTGGCGGAATGCATCACTACATCTGCGCCTAAATCGAGTGGTTTTTGTAAATACGGAGTAGCAAAAGTATTATCAACCGCAAAAAGCAAGTTATGTTTTTTTGTGATTTTCGCAATGGCGGCTATATCTGCCAATTTCATTAATGGATTGGTTGGAGTTTCTACCCAAACTAACTTAGTATTTTCGTTGATTAAACTTTCGAATTTTTCCAAATCGGTCATGTCCACAAAATGAAATTTGAGACCAAAATTTTGATAGATCCTAGAAAACATTCTATACGTTCCGCCATATAAATCATTGGTGGCAATCACTTCATCGCCGGGGCTAAAGAGTTTCAAAACTGCATCGGTTGCTGCCAAGCCAGAAGAAAAAGCCAAACCTCGTGCGCCATTTTCAATGCTTGCCAAGGCATTTTCGAGCGCTGTTCGAGTTGGGTTGGCTGCACGACTGTATTCATAACCATTTAAAGGCACGCCCGGAGTTTTTTGAGCAAAAGTTGAAGTGTTGTAAACTGGTGGCATCACGGCGCCTGTACTCGGATCGTGTTCTTGATTTCCGTGGATTGTTTTGGTGTTAAATTTCATTTTAAATGATTTTTTAAATAAAAAACAAAGTTATCGTTTAATTTGAAACCGATTTAGCTTCCTTAAATATTATTAACACAATGGCATTTCGATTCACTGTGGATCATTGAAATTTGTTCGAGTCAGAGGCTCGTCGCGTTTTTTATTAAACATCATAGAATTTTTGTTTTTCGCAATTTTGATTTTGTTTCTGTGATGACTAAAAAATTCTAAATACGAGCGTTGAGGTAAATTTAAAAATTTGAATAATTCAGAGTAACAACATTTTTTGAGAGTAATTCTCAAAAGTAGAATTTCAATGTTTTTAAACGTTTTTTAAAGCAGACTTGATTACAGTTGTATAAAATGAATAATATATTGTTTTCTATGTGTTTACAGTTATTCATAATTATTCAAAGATGATATTTAAATGATTTTTTGATCATTTTCTTGTATTATTGAATAAATCAATTTTGAATCGTGAAGTTTTGCGTCTTTTTTGAAAGTGCCTATTATAAAACACTTTTAATATTGTTACGAATCTAAATTTAGAAATTTAAAATTTGTACTTTATTCCAGTGTTCTGAGTTATCAAGTAACTTAGATTATTTCTATCTCAGCATGATTTAAAACAAGTGAAGTTAATCAGTAATTGGGAAAGATTTTTTATACTTTTTCGATTTAAAAATTACTTTCTGATCTTAAAAATTGATTTAGTTCGAAAGAATGTGCTTTTATAGGATGAACTTATATTTCAATTTTTAGTTTATATTTGAATCCTAATCAACCAAAAAATATTGTGCGATGCGTTGGAAACACAAGCCTATCCCTGATGAAAAAATCGTTAAACACCTACAAGATTCTTTACAAATTCCAACTACCATTGCTGCCTTATTAGTTCAAAGAGGCATCCATACTTTCGATGAAGCTAAGCTTTTTTTTAGACCGAAATGGGAAGATTTGTATGATCCATTTTTGATGAAAGACATGGATAAAGCCGTTGATAGAATTGAAAAAGCGCTTTGCAATAAGGAACGCATTTTGGTTTTTGGCGATTATGATGTGGACGGTACGACTGCCGTAGCTTTGGTTTCTTCTTTCTTAAAAACGATTTCTGAGGATGTTGATTATTACATTCCTGATAGATATACGGAAGGATATGGTATTTCTTTCAAAGGAATTGATTATGCTTTTGACAATGAAATTACGCTAATTATTGCCCTCGATTGCGGCATTAAATCGGTGGATAAGATTGCTTATGCTAATGAAAAAGGGATTGATTTTATCATTTGTGATCACCATCGGCCAGGCGATATTTTGCCAAACGCCGTTGCGATTTTAGATCCAAAAAGAATCGATTGTACTTATCCTTATGACGAACTTTGTGGCTGTGGCATTGGTTTTAAATTAATACAAGCGCTTGTGCAAAAACGAGGCTGGCAGCAAGAATTATTGATGCCATATTTAGATTTAGTAGCCACTGCAATTGGCGCCGATATTGTTCCTATCAATGGGGAAAATAGGATTTTAGCTTATTTCGGACTTCAAGTTTTAAATGCAAATCCTCGACCAGGTTTTAAGGCATTGATTCAAAAATCGAACAAAAAAGTTTTCACGATTTCGGATGTGGTTTTCATTATTGCACCGCGAATCAACGCTGCGGGTCGCATCAAACACGGAAATTATGCCGTTCAATTGCTCACAGAGTTTAGTGAAGAACAAGCTGTAGAGTTTGCTGCAGAAATCGAAATATTTAACACCGACAGAAAAGAATTTGATCAAAACATTACGATTGAAGCACTCAATCAAGTTATCGAAAATCAAGAAGAAGATAATTTCACAACGGTTGTTTATAATGAAAAGTGGCACAAAGGGGTCATAGGCATTGTAGCTTCTCGTTTGACGGAAACTTATTATCGTCCTACATTGGTTTTTACAAAAAGCGGTGATTTTTTGGCTGCATCAGCTCGATCTGTAAAAGATTTTGATGTTTATGACGCCTTGGAAGCATGTTCTGAATATTTAGAACAATTTGGCGGACACAAATATGCTGCTGGGATGACACTAAAACCTGAAAACTATCTGAATTTCAAAGCAAAATTTGAAGAAGTGGTGCGGCAAACAATTCAACCTGAAATGCGAGAACCTGAAATTGTCGTTGATTTGGAAATAAATTTTAGTGACATTGAACCAAAATTTCTTCGAATCTTGAAGCAATTCGAACCATTTGGACCTGAAAATATGCATCCTGTCTTTGAAACCAAAAATGTATTTGATACCGGATTCAAAAAAACCTTAGGTGCTAAAAATGAGCACCTAAGATTGTTTTTGAAAGAGGAAAATTCTGATGTTCGATTTGGAGCTATTGGTTTTAATCTTGGTACTAGAATCAATCAAATACACACTGCCGCACCTTTATCAATTGCCTATACGATTGATGAAAACGAGTGGAATGGTAATGTTACTGTTCAATTATCATTGAAAGATGTCAAACCAAATTCCTAAAGCATTTTGATTATTCTATGATTATTTTTGTTTGATATGTTTGATTTTCAGAAGATTCAATGACAAGTGTGTAAAATCCTTTTGGGTATTCGGCAACTTCTTTTGTAAACACGCTTTCTCCTAAAGTTTCATATATTCCAACTTTTCTTGCGGAAGAATCATATAAAGTAATGCTTGTCCAATTCACATTTTTTGTGTTTTTAATGGTTAAAGCATTTTTCACAGGATTTGGATAGAGCGCAAACCCATTTTCTTGAAAAGAGTTGACGGATAAAGATTCGTCTTTGATTTTATAAATAATACCATTAGAAAGTCCTCCAACGTAAAGTTCTCCATTCAAATCTTCACCGAAGGTTGAAAAATTGCCGTTAAATGCGTTTGTCCAAGTAATTTCCGAACCATTTTCATTTACGTATCCTATTTTATTTGCGCAAAAATCTGCAAAGAAGTACTTGTTTTGAAAATTAGGATATAAATTTCCAGTGTAAACATATCCGCCTGTAATCGAACAAAACTCTTGGTTCAATGCATAATCATTAACAGGGAAAAAATAATTACTAGCACTTCCACATCCCGATCCATTGTATAGAAAATTAGCCTCATAACATCTCCAACCAAAGTTTAAGCCTGGCGTTAGTGGGGCATTTACTTTGTTGATTTCCTCACTCATATTTTGACCTACATCAGCAATCCACAAATCACCATTCAAACGATTAAATGAAAATTTCCATGGATTTCGCATCCCTACGGACCAAATTTCGTCTGCTCCATTCACACCAACAAATGGGTTCGTTGCAGGTATTGCATAAGGAGAACTACTGTCAACATCAATTCTCAACATTTTTCCTAGTAATGAATTAATATTTTGTGCATAATTTTGAGGGTCACCGCCACTGCCGCCGTCGCCCATGCCAATGTACAAAAAACCATCTGTTCCAAATCTGATGGTGCCACCATTATGGTTTGAATAGGGTTGTGCAATTGTTAAGATTTGAAATGCACTCGTAGGGTCAGCAATGTTTGGATTAGTACTATTAGTTTGATAACGTGCAATTACTGTTGCGCCGTCGTTCGCTCTTGTATAATTAATATAGAAATATCTGTTGTTTTCATAATCAGGATGGAAGGCAAGTCCTAACAAACCGCGTTCGCCTCCCGAGAGGACAATTGAATTATTCAAACTTAAGAAAGGGGTGGAGTTTGTTGTGCCGTTAGCGTTTAATATTTTTATCGTTCCACCTCTTTCAACTACGAACAAACGGTCATCACCTGCATTTTCAATGGCAACAGGACTCGAAAATCCAGTAGCAAAAACATCTAAACCAATTTCTTGACCTTTTGAGCTTGCAATAATTAGTAAAGTAATTACCATTAGAGTTTTTCTAATATTTTTCATAAATCTTGATTTTAAATAGGTTATAAACATACAAAAAAAATCCCCAGAAAAATCTAGGGATTTATTGAAAAATATCATTTGAACATTTTATTTTTTAACGATCAAGAACTCACTTCTTCTATTTTCGGCGTGTTGTTCTTCTGTGCAATTTTCGGCGCACGCCACTTTAGGTTCAG
>JBEILV010000050.1:0-17243 GCA_040379105.1 Flavobacterium sp. | reverse complement strand
TTCAATTGCTCAATATTCCACAAACCTCTTGCAATTATTATCAAGCTGCATTGACATTTAACAAAAGAGATTTGTTGTCAGTTTTGAAACCTTATGGCATAAAATCCGCCAAATCGCACTATTTAAACAAAGGCGAACCCATAAGAATAGACACGATTATTGAAACCATTGGATTGCCTTGTTTTGTAAAACCGAATCGATCTGGGTCAAGTTTTGGGATTTCGAAAGTAAAGCAAAAAGAAGATTTATTGCCTGCCATCGAAAAAGCATTTGAAGAAGACCACGAAATATTGATTGAGGCTTTTCTCGACGGCATTGAAGTTTCGGTGGGCGTGATCAATTACAAGGGGCGAACTTTGGTTTTACCAATGACAGAAATTGTGTCAGAAAACGAATTTTTTGATTACGAAGCCAAATACTTAGGCAAATCTCAAGAAATTACACCCGCAAGAATTTCAGAATCCAACAGACAAAAAGTGATGGAAATGGCGCAAAAAGCGTATGAAATATTGCAAATGAAAGGATTTTCCAGAAGCGAATTTATTATTGTCAATAACGAACCTTTTATGCTCGAAATGAACACAGTGCCCGGTTTAACAAACGAAAGCTTATTGCCACAACAAGCCAAAGTAGCAGGAATTTCGCTTGCTGAATTATTTGAAAATGCCATCGAAACAGCCACAAATTAAATTTAAAAAATGAAACGAGCCATATTTCCTGGATCATTTGACCCCATCACCCTTGGTCATTATGACATCATCGAAAGAGGAATTCAACTTTTTGATGAAATCATTATTGCTATTGGTGTGAATGCCGAAAAAAAATACATGTTTTCCCTCGAAGAGCGGGTAAAATTTATTGAAGAAGCTTTTAAAAACGAACACAGAATATCGGTGATCACTTATAGCGGTTTGACAATTGATTTATGCAAAAAATTAAATGCGCCGTTCATTTTAAGAGGTCTTCGAAATCCAGCCGATTTTGAATTTGAAAAAGCCATTGCGCATACCAACAGAAAAATGTCCAAAATTGAAACCATTTTTCTTTTGACTGCCGCAAGCACCTCTTTTATCAGTTCGAGCATCGTTCGGGATGTCATTAGAAATGGTGGCGAATATCAAATGCTAGTGCCTAATTCAGTGAAAATTAAGCCATAAATCATATATTTTAAAACTTTAGTGCTCACAAATTTGACGATAATGAAACAAAAAAGAAAAATATTTCCAGACTATTTTACCATCACACTCAAAGGAATGGCAATGGGAGCTGCGGACGTGGTGCCGGGAGTTTCAGGTGGAACCATTGCATTTATTTCTGGGATTTACCAAGAATTGATCGATAGCATCAACAGTGTTTCGGTGATGCTTTTTAAAGATTGGAAAAATGATGGCTTCAAAAAAGCTTGGCAAAAGATGAACGGAAGCTTTTTGGTGGCGCTTTTGTTAGGAATTGCAATCAGTATTTTATCGCTGGCAAAATTAATCACTTATTTACTTAAAAATGAAGCTATTGCAGTTTGGTCATTCTTTTTTGGATTGGTCATTGCAAGTATCGTGATGATTGGTCAACAAATAAAAAGTTGGGATTTTAAAACCATTTTAGCACTTCTTGTCTCAGGCTTTATTTCTTATTACATCACAATTGCCGAACCCTTTGCATCGCCCGATAGCAATTTATATCTTTTTATGTCAGGTTTTATTGCCATCATTGCGATGATTTTACCCGGCATTTCTGGAGCTTTTATCTTGCTTTTGATGGGTTCGTATGAAGTTGTGATGGGAACACTTAATCAGTTTAGAGAAGGACTTGTTAAAGGAAATTTTGAAGTCTTAAGCCAATCTTTGCTGAAATTGTTGATTTTTATTGCAGGTTGTATCATCGGGTTGAAACTGTTTTCCAAAGTTTTACATTGGATGTTTGAAAAACACAAAATGCTTACCCTTGCCACACTTACTGGGTTCATGGTTGGTTCGTTGAATAAAGTTTGGCCATGGAAAAAGGTTTTGTCCACCAGAATCAATTCACATGGCGAAACAGTCACTTTTATGGATAAAAGTATTTTTCCAAATCATTTTGATGGTGATCCAGAAATTATATTAGCTGTTCTACTTATGATTGCAGGATTTATGACTATTTTTATGCTAGAAAAATTTGCTAAAAAATCCTCAAAATAATGCAACAAAAGCGTTCCAAATTAGACTACTTTTTTCTAATTCTGAAAGGAATTGCCATGGGAGTTGCCAACAAAATTCCGGGTGTTTCGGGAGGAGTAGTTGCATTTGTGGCAGGCTTTTATGAAGAATTTATCGATTCATTCAAAAAAGTAAACAAAGAAGCTTTCAACCTTTTATGGAAAGGACAATGGAAAGCTTTTTTTGAATATATCAACGGAAGATTTCTTTCTGTCTTAATTTTTGGAATGATCATTAGTTTTTTTAGTGTTTCAAAAATATTGGATTACCTCCTACTCCATTTTGAAACGCAAGTTTGGGCATGTTTTTTTGGAATGATTTTAGGTTCCATTTACTACATTAAAAAAGATTTTAAAGGTGTTTGGACAAAATCAGCTCAAACAGCACTGATTGTCGGTTCGTTGATTGGATTAAGCATCAGTTTTTTTGATCCTGCTACCGAAAACGACAATTTAATATTTGTGTTTTTTTGCGGCATCATTAGTGTTTCAGGCATGACGCTTCCTGGCCTTTCGGGTTCGTTCATTTTGATGTTGATTGGCAATTATGTTCTTTTAATGGTAGATTCCGTTAACGCATTGTATGACACTGTTAGTGAGTTGATTGTAGGGGATTTTAGTGTTTTTTCCAACGAAAGTCGGCAACATTTATTGAATGTTTTGGTAGTTTTCACACTTGGGTCTGTAACTGGTTTGGTCACATTTTCACATTTATTAAGCTTTTTAATTCATCGCTATAAAGAAACAACCTACGCCTCAATTCTTGGATTTATCATCGGGTCTTTGGGTGTTGTTTGGCCTTGGAAAAATACAATTTACTATCAAATCGATGGTGCATACCTATTAGATAAAAGTGGAAACAAAGTCATTGAAAGTTTTGAACGATATATTCCGTCGGCAAATATACACACGCTTTGGTCGGTCATTTTTATTTTCGTTGGTATAGGAATCGTTTTAGGATTAGAAATTTATGGTAAAAAAAGAGAAAGCAACTAGCGTTTATGGATTGATAGGAAAAAACATTTCTTATTCATTTTCAAAAGATTATTTCAATAAAAAATTTGCATCATTAAATTTAGAAGGGTTGCAATACAAAAATTTTGATTTTGAAAATATTGAAGACGTTGAATTTTTCTTAAAAAATATATCATCCGAAATAAAAGGATTGAATGTAACGATTCCATACAAAGAAGCTGTGATGCCGTTTTTGGATGAAATTTCTGAAGATGCACAAATTATTGGGGCTGTCAATTGCATCGAGATTTTGCCTGATGGGAAAAAAATAGGACACAATACGGATTGGATTGGATTTAAAAACTCACTTCAACCTTTTTTAAAAACAAAAGGTACGAAAGCGATGATTCTTGGCACAGGTGGTGCTTCAAAAGCAGTTCAATTTGCATTAAAAACTTTGAAAATTCCTTTTACAATTGTAAGCAGAACAAAATCAAAATCGAACTATAAAACGTATGACACGATTGAGGAAGAACAAATAAAAAAACACACACTCATCATTAACTGTACGCCTTTGGGCACTTTTCCAAACATTCACAGTTTTCCCGAGATACCATTTCAATACTTAGATTCAAAACACATTGTTTTTGATTTGGTATATAATCCGCCAATGACAAGTTTGATGACGAAAGCCGCAATTCAAGGAGCAATCATTAAAAATGGCTATGAGATGTTGACCATTCAAGCAGAAGAAAACTGGAAGATTTGGACAAAATAACCCCAGATCTACCGTTAACTTTAAGAAAGGAGCAAATTTATATCCAAAAGTCGTATAATAACCATCCTATTTTTTTGACAATTAGGCGGTCTTTAGTATCTTTCGCCTCGAATTAATTTTTACACCAATAAAAATGTTAGACCAAACGAATGATAACCTGCCGCAAGCAGATGGAAACTTGGAATCAGCAAACCAAGAAACTACTTCAAATCAAGCCATTGAAGTAAAAAATGAAGATGTAATTACAGATCAAACAACACCTTCTGTACATGATGCTGATCATCATTTAAAAGCAATAGACAACAGCAATGCTGAGGAAAGCGAAATCGTCGATTTAAACGACGCTGACGTAGTGCCTATGGTAGATTACGATCAAATGTCGATGGAAGAATTGGTGGAGGAGTTTGAAAAATTACTTACTTCCGAAAAAATTCTATTGATAAAAGACCACGTAGAAGAGTTAAAAAAATCATTTCTAGTTCATTACATTGATTTTATTGATGAAAAAAAGGAAGCTTTTTTAGCTGAAAACAATACAGAAGAAAATTTTGAATATCATTTCCCATTAAAAAATAAATTCGATGCTCTTTATGATGTTTTCAAAGAAAGAAGAAATAAACAATATAAAAGTTTACAACAAAATCTTGCTACCAATTTAGAAAACAGATTGGCAATTGTTGAAGAGTTAAAAGAACTAATCAATCCGCAAGAAAACATGAAAGATGCACTGAAGCATTTCAATGAATTGCGAGAAAGATGGAAAAATGCAGGTCCGATTCCAAAAGATAAATACAACCATGTTTGGAATAATTATCACTTCCATGTTGAAAACTTTTATGATTATCTACATTTAGATAGAGAAGCTCGTGATTTGGATTTCAAACATAATTTAGACTTAAAAAATAAAATTATTCAACGAGTAAAAGAGTTGGTTGATGAAACAGATTTGAACAAAGCATTTCGCGAACTTCAAGATTTACATCGTATTTGGAAAGAAGATATTGGTCCTGTTGCTAGAGAAGTTAGAGAGCAAGTTTGGAACGAATTCAGTGCATTGACAAAACAAATGCATGATAAACGTGAAGGATATTATGCACAATTAAGAGAAGTTGAAAAGAAAAATTTAGCTCTTAAAAATGAAATTATTGCACAAATTGAAGCCATTGCAAACGAAAAAAATACTAGCCATGGTCAATGGCAAAGAGGAATTGAAAAAATTGAAATTTTAAGAACTGCTTTTTTTGAGGCGGGAAAAGTACCCATCGAAATTAACGAAGAAACTTGGGCAAAATTTAAAAAAGCAGTTAGAACTTTCAATTCCAACAAAAATAATTTCTACAAAGAAATTAAATCAGAGCAACAAGACAATCTTGTAAAGAAACAAGCCCTTGTGGAACAAGCTAAAAACCTGCAAGACAGTGAGGATTTTGCTGCGTCAACCCCAATCATGAAAAAAATTCAAGATGATTGGAAAAAAATTGGTCATGTGCCAAGAAAATATTCCGACGAAATTTGGAAAGAATTTAAAGATGCTTGCAATCATTTTTTCGATAGAATGAAACAAGAAAAATCTCAAGCGAACAATGAAGAAGTTGAAGCCTTTGATAAAAAGAAAGAGTTTCTTGAAACCTTAAAAGATTTTGAGTTGATTGGCGATCACAAAACCGATCTAACAGCCATCAAAAAACATATTGAAACATGGAAAAGCTTTGGAAAAGTGCCTGTTTCAAGAAGACATATCGAAGGTAAATTCAACAAGATTATGGATGCCCTTTTCGATAAATTGTCTTTGAGCAAAAAAGACGGTGACATGTTGAAGTTTTCAAACAAGCTAGAACAAATGGCGGGTGAAGACGACCAACGAAAATTAATCAATGAACAAATTTTTATTCAAAGAAAAATTGAAGAATTGCAATCGGATATTCTACAACTTGAAAACAACATTCAATTTTTCTCAAATGCCAAAAAAGGAAATCCTTTGGTGAATGAAGTTTTGAAAAATATTGAAAAAACCAAAGAAGAACTCAAGACTTGGAAGGATAAACTTCAACAAATCAAGAAGTTAACATAGGTTATAAAGAATTAATGCCACTTGAATAAGTGGCATTTTTTTTAAGTTTATTTTGGCAAATATGACATTTGTCATTTTGTAAGTCCACGAGCCTGATTATTTTTGGACATTGAGATTCATAAATTATGGCAGCAACTTCACTTATTCAAAAATACAATGTTCCAGGCCCCAGATATACGAGTTATCCGACGGTGCCATATTGGGAAGAATCTCATTTTGATTTGGAAACTTGGAAAAGCAAATTGATACAATCATTCGCACAGACCAACCAAACCAAAGGCATCAGCTTATATATACATTTGCCGTTTTGCGAAAGCTTGTGTACTTTTTGCGGTTGCAACAAACGTATTACAAAACGCCACGAAGTTGAAAAACCCTACATTGATGCTGTTTTAAAAGAGTGGGCAATGTATATCAATCTTTTACCCGAAAAGCCAGTGCTTAAAGAAATTCATTTAGGTGGTGGAACGCCCACATTCTTTTCAAGTGAAAATTTAGAAAATTTAATTCGTACCATCGTTTCGAGCGTGATTTTAAGCCCTGATTATGAATTTAGTTTTGAAGGACATCCGAACAATACCACCAAAAATCAACTTCATACATTATTTAATCTAGGTTTTAGAAGAGTGAGTTTTGGGGTGCAAGATTATGCAGACCATGTTCAAAAAGCCATTCATAGAGAACAATCTTTTCACAACGTAGCAAAAGTGACTTATTGGGCAAAAGAAATTGGCTATGAATCCATTGGACACGATTTAATTTTCGGACTTCCATTTCAAACTATTGAAAATGTGATTGATACAATTGACAAAACCAACGCATTACAACCCGATAGATTGGCATTTTATAGCTATGCGCATGTGCCATGGATCAAAGGAAATGGACAGCGAGGCTTCAAAGATGAAGACATTCCAAAAGATGATGAAAAAAGAATGCTTTATGAAATGGGAAAAAAAAGGCTTTCCGAAAATAATTACCATGAAATTGGAATGGATCATTTTGCTTTAAAAAAAGACAGTATGTATCAAGCATTTGAATCTGGAAAGCTGCATCGAAATTTTATGGGCTACACAACCACAGACTCGCAAGTGATGATCGGGCTCGGTGTTTCGTCGATTGGCGACAGTTGGAATAGTTTCTGTCAAAATGAAAAAGAACTTGAAAAATACTACGATAGCATCAATAACAACGAATTTCCAATTTTTCGCGGACATATTTTAAACCAAGAAGATGAAATCATTAGACGCCACATTTTGAATTTAATGTGTCAATTCGCAACTTCTTGGGAAGATGAAGCACTTTATTGTGATGCTTTAAATGACAGCATCAATTCGTTAAAAGAACTAGAAAAAGACGAATTGATCATCATTGACCCAAAAAAAATTACGATTACGCAAAAGGGAAAACCATTCATACGCAATATTTGTATGGCTTTAGATGTTCGGATGAAAAGACAAAAACCAGAAACTGCTTTGTTTTCGATGACGATTTAATCTTTTTGATCTGATTTTGTGGAAGGCACATACAATAAAAGCACAAAACCAACAATGAAAAATAAAGCTAAAAAAACAATGGAATTTCTCATCGAGCCCGTAATTTGATCAATAATTCCGTAAATAGCCATTCCAACCACAATTCCAATTTTTTCTGTAACATCGTAAAAACTAAAAAATGAAGTCGTATCGTCTGTTTCGGGTAAATATTTAGAATAGGTAGAACGTGAAAGCGCTTGAATTCCGCCCATTACCAGACCAACGAAGGCTGCAGTCGTATAAAAATGAATGGGCTCAGTTACAAAAAATGCGCAAATGCAAATGATTGCCCAAATGGCATTCACAAACAATAAAACTTTAATGTTTCCAAACTTATTGGCTAGTCTAGCGGTAATGATAGCACCAAAAATAGCAATCACTTGAATCACTAAGATACTGATAATCAATCCTTGTGTTTTTTCACTATCTGTGCTCCATTTGATTTCTTGTTCGCCAAAATAGGTAGCCACCAACATTACTGTTTGCACGGCCATACTATAAACAAAAAAAGCTCTTAAATAACGTTTCAAATGCAAATGCTCAAAAAGTTGCTTTTGCACTTTTTTTAATTCTTTAAAACCATTCATCAATACGGAACGGGTCACTTTGTCGCTATTTTTATTTCCTGCGGGCAACCAATAAAAACTATACTGACTAAAACCCATCCACCAAAGTCCTGTCAACACGAATGATAATCGCATGGCATCTAAAGCTGCTTGCCCTTCTTTGCTCAGAATCAAACCAAGACAAATCAGGAGCAAAATGACGCTTCCTAAATAGCCCATTGAAAAACCTCTCGCACTCAATTGATCTTGCTGTTCTTTGAATGCAATGTCGGGCAAATAGGAATTATAAAACACCAAACTTCCCCAAAAACCAATCAAGGCAAAGAAAAAGCACAACACACCAAAAAGCAAATTATCTGCTGTAAACCAGTACATTCCAATACATGAAAGTGCACCCAAATAACAAAAAAACTGCAAAAATCTCTTTTTGTTTCCAGCAAAATCTGCCACACCAGAAAGAATTGGTGAAAGAAAAGCAACTACTAAAAACGCAAAGGCAGTGACGAAACTAATCAATGCAGTGCTTTTTAATGTAAAACCTAAAAAATTGACAAACTTGTCATCGCCTGAAAAAAGAAATCCGAAATATAATGGAAAAATAGAAGATGATATGACTAATGGATAAACGGAATTTGCCCAATCATAGAAAGCCCAAGCATTGCGAAGTTTTCGAGATCCTTTTTCGAGTATATTCATGGCACATTAATTAGATTAAAAATTAAATAACGGTGTGCCAAAAATAGATTAAATTATTGAAATATCGCCTTTCCCCTCACGAATGATAACAGGTTCGTAACCTGACAAATCAATGATTGTTGATGGCTGATTATCACCATAACCACCATCAATCACTAAGTCAACCAAAGATTGCCACTTTTCGAATATCAATTCAGGATCGGTGGAATATTCTAAAACTTCATCCTCATCATGAATGGAAGTAGAAACAATTGGATTTCCTAGCATTTTGACAATTTCACGAGCGATGTTGTTGTCAGGCACTCTGATTCCGACTGTTTTTTTCTTTTTAAATTCTTTTGGAAGATTGTTGTTGCCTGGCAGAATGAAAGTATAAGCACCTGGCAAAGCTTTCTTTAAAATTTTAAAAGTAGAAGTGTCAATTTGTTTGATATAATCAGAAATATTACTCAAATCATAGCAAACAAAAGAGAAATTTGCTTTCTCAAGTTTGATGCCTTTGATTTTTGCAATACGCTCCAAAGCTTTAGTGTTAGTAATATCACAACCTAAGCCATACACAGTATCGGTCGGGTAAATAATTAATCCACCGTTTTTGAGCACTTCCACCACTTTCTTAATGGCCGCGGCATTCGGATTATCAGGATAAATTTTGATTAATTGTGACATTTTGAAAAATTGAAATTAAAAAAAAGCCCTCAAATTGAGGGCTTTAAAATATTATTGTTCTGCAACAATTTCATAAGGTAAATCTACAATTACCGAACGGTGTAAACGAATCGATGCATTGTATTTCCCTGTTCTTTTGATGATTCCAGAAGTAACAAATTTTCTATCAATAGAATGACCTGCTTTTTCTAGCACTTCAACAATGTTGATATTAGTAATAGAACCAAAAAGTTTTTCGCCACCAGCTTTTGCTGCAATTTTGATTTCTAAAGCTTTCAATGCTTCAGCAATTTTGTTCGCATCATCAATTGCTTTTTGCTCTTTGTGTGCTTTTTGTTTTAAATTTTCAGCTAAGACTTTTTTAGCTGACGGAGTTGCTAAAGTAGCAAATCCTTGAGGAATTAAGAAGTTACGACCGTAGCCTGGTTTTACAGATACTACATCGTCTTTAAAGCCTAAATTTTGAACGTCTTGTTTTAAGATAAGTTCCATGTTGTTGTCCTTTTTTGTAGAAGTTAGCTTTGAATGGTCAAAGCAACAACTAATTATTAATTACTATTTTAATAAATCCGCTACGTATGGCATTAAAGCTAAATGACGTGCTCTTTTTACAGCTACAGAAACTTTTCTTTGATATTTTAAAGATGTTCCAGTTAAACGACGTGGTAAAATTTTACCTTGCTCATTTACAAATTTCAATAAAAAGTCTGCGTCCTTGTAATCAATGTATTTAATACCTGATTTTTTGAAACGGCAATATTTTTTTACTTTGTTTGTATCAATATTTAAAGGTGTAAGATATCTGATATCTCCGTCTTTTTTTCCTTTTGCTGATTGCTCAATTGTTGACATAATGTTAAGCTTTTACTTTTAATTTTTCTCTTCTTCTCTCAGCCCAAGAAATGGCATGTTTGTCTAAACTTACAGTTAAAAAACGCATGATACGCTCATCACGTCTTAGTTCAGTTTCAAAACTCAAAATTGACTCTGCAGGAGCTTTGAATTCGAATAAATGGTAAAAACCACTTTTTTTGTGTTGAATTTCGTAGGCTAATTTTTTTAGGCCCCAATCTTCTTTTGATACCATCTCGGCTCCTTTGGAAGTAAGAAAATCTTCAAATTTGCTTACTGTTTCCTTTATCTGTTGCTCAGATAAAACGGGATTCAAGATGAAAACAGCTTCATAATGATTCATAATAAATGAAATTAAAATTATTAAATTGGGTGCAAAAGTAATCTTTTTTTATAAATCTACAACGATCGTGCAAAGTTAATTGTTTTACAGCATCGCATTTTCAGACGAAATGCTTTTTTTATTGTTAAATGAACAAAAAGTAGTAAATAAATTGTATTTTGTTGAATGATATTCCTACTTTAGCCAAACGAAAGAAGCATATTTTATTATGACATTAAAATGTATTATTGTTGAAGACAGCACCATCCAGAGACTTGTAATCTCTAAAATGGTTAATAATTCTAAAAATCTGTATTGCTTAGGTGAATTTTCCAATGCACTTGAAGCAAATAACTTTTTGATCAATCATCAAGTAGATTTGATTTTTTTGGATGTTGAAATGCCCGAAATCTCTGGCTTCGATTTACTTGATGGCTTGAGTAATAAACCTCAAATTATTTTCGTAACTGGAAAAGCGGACTATGCTATTAAAGCTTTTGATTATGATGCTACTGATTATCTGCAAAAACCTATAAAACATGAAAGGTTTGATATCGCTGTAAACAAAGCTTTGAAAAAAGCTAGCAGCAGTGCTGTTGAAACAAACGATAATTTTCAATACATCTTTATTAAGAGCAATTTGAAAAATCATAAAGTTTATATCGATAATATCAAATGGATTGAAGCACTCGGTGACTATATAAAAGTAGTAACCGACGAACAGCATTATATAGTGCTTAATACAATGAAATCTTTTGAAAAAGATTTACCGCCAGGCCAATTTTTGCGGGTTCATAAATCTTACATTATAAATTTAAAAAGAGTAAAAAAATACACGGCTAAGTTTGCCGAGGTCGATAAAAATCAAATCCCATTGAGCAGAACCATCAAGCAAAAATTGAAAAACTCATTATTGAATTTTCAATAGAAATCAACGTTGATTGACTTTCTTACTGACTTAAACTGAGCAATGGCATCAAAACTATGCAGCACACGACTTAAAATTTTTTTAATTCGTGCTACGTTTTGATCTGCAGGAATTTTTATCAAAATTTCTCTTATGTATAAGGTTTTAATTCTATTAATGGCAGGTTCTTCTGGTCCCAAAATAGGAATATTGGAATTTTGTTTCAAAACGCCATACATCCAATCGGCACTTTGAGTCAACAGTTCGTGGTTTTTGTGTTTCAACGTCACTTTAATCAGTCGATAATAGGGTGGATAATGATATTGAAAACGGTCATTTAATTGACTGTTAAACATTGCATTATAATCTTGATTCAACACCTGTTTTAAAATATAATGATCAGGACTGTAGGTTTGAATCATCACTTTTCCTTGTTTTGAAGTGCGCCCTGCCCTACCCGACACTTGGGTGAGTAATTGAAATGTGCGTTCGAAAGCTCTAAAATCTGGGTGATACAACATGTTATCGGCATTCAAAACTCCCACTAAACTCACGTTTTCAAAATCTAAGCCTTTGGCAATCATTTGTGTACCAACCAAAATATCGACTTCTCTATTTTGAAAAGTATCAATGATTTTTTCAAAACCATATTTACCTTTAGTTGTGTCATGGTCCATTCTCTGGATTTTAGCTGTAGGAAACAACGAAGCTAATTCTAGCTCAATTTGCTCTGTTCCAAAGCCTTTTGTGGTTAGTTCAACGCTAAAACATTGATGACAATGCGTTGGTTTGATCACAGAATGTCCACAATAATGACATCGCAACTGATTTTTGTATTTATGAAATGTCAAACTTACCGCACAATTCGGACATTGAGGCACATGACCACAAGTTAAACATTCCATCAAAGGGGCGAATCCGCGTCGGTTTTGAAACAAAATTACTTGTTCTCGGTTTGACAAAGCGTCTTGAATTTCTAAAATCAAATCGGTTGAAAAATGACCGACCATTTGTTTTTTTAAATATTTTTCTTTCAAATCGATCAATTCGATGTCTGGCATTTTTACGTCACCAAATCTTTCAAACAAATCAACTTTACCGTATTTTCCGTTTTCTACATTAAAATAAGTTTCCACACTTGGTGTAGCGGATCCTAATAAAACTTTAGCGTTCATTTTTTGCGCCATCACAAGCGCTGTATCTCTTGCATGATAACGTGGTGAAGGATCGGATTGTTTGAAATTTTGTTCGTGTTCTTCATCAATAACAATCAAGCCTAAATTTGAAAAGGGCAAAAACAATGCAGAACGAGCCCCGATTATGATTTGCGCCTTTTCTGAAGATTGCAACGTTTGATGCCAAACTTCTTGTCGTTCGTTTTGCGTAATTTTCGAATGAAAAACCGCTACTTTATTTCCGAAAAAACTGCGCAATCGGGAAACAATTTGCGTCGTTAAGGCAATTTCTGGCAATAAAAAAAGCGATTGTTTGCCTTCATTGAGCATATCTTGCAACATTTGAATATAAATAGAAGTTTTTCCACTGGAAGTAACTCCGTGCAATAAACAAATGTTTTTCTCTTTGAATTGAAGTTGGATTTTTTCGTATGCTTTTTGTTGTTGGGCACTCAATAACACTTTTTTCAAGGGTTCCAAAGCATCAAAATCTGTTCGATCATGCACCAAGAAATATGGAACTAAAATATTTTTATCTTCAAGTGCTTTAATTGTTGAGATTTTATTTTCGGAAATCTCTGCCAAAATTGTTGCCGCAATGGGCATTTTTTCCGTTTTCAATTTAAAAAATGTCAAAATCGCCCGCTCTTGATTCGGTGCTTTCTTCAAACTAAGAAGTAATTGTTGTAAGCCTTCGTTTGTTTCAAAATCTTCATGCAAACGAACATATTTTACTTTTTTGGGTTTGTACTTTTGAATTACTTCTTCGTGCAAACGCAATATGCCGCGATCAATCATGTTTTGAACAATTGAAATTACTTTCTTTTTATTTAAAATTTCTGATATTTCGGCAAGTTTAATAGTAGATTGTTTTTGCAAAGCTTCATAAATCAAATATTCATCGTCTAATAAAGCATTGACTTCTAATCCATCCGTTTGATTTAATTGAACAATCGATTCGCTTTCTAATATAAAAGAAGAGGGCAAAGCTGCTTTTAAAACATTGCCAATCGATGCCATATAATATTTGGAAATCCATTCCCAAAGTTCTAATTGAGAAGGCAAAACAATCGGAGTTTCATCGATGATTTGATAGATTTCTTTGGCTTCATACAAAATAGGAGGATTTTGATGAACTTTTGCTATCAAAGCCGTACAAATTTTTGATTTTCCGAAAGGAACAACGACGCGCATTCCTATTTTTAAAAAAGAAAATTCGCTTTTATTGATTGAATAGGTAAAATAAGTGTCGAGTGGCAGAGGAAGAATAATGTCAATAAAAAATAATTCCATGAAAAGATGTGTGGTTTATATTATTTGGCTCTTTTCCAATATTGAGTGCGCCCCGCAATAGAAATTCCTACATAGCCCCGAACTTTCAATGTGTTTTGATCTTCAAGTTCGATGTAGCAATCGTATTCTTTGCCTGTTTTGGGATCTACAATATTGCCATCGTTACATTCTTTGCCATCTTTTTTGAGTCCGTATAAAAAAACCATGCCAAGTAATGGTTTGTTTTTCAATTTTCCAGTACATTCAGTACATGTTTTGTTTCTGTTTTCTGGATTGAAAATTTCAATAATTTTTCCATAAACAATCCCATTTTCTTCATACACTTGAACGATAGATTTCTCCTCGCCAGTAACATCGTCGATTGTTTTCCATTTTCCGAAAACAGACTGAGCCATCAAAAATTGAGTAACAACTAAAGCAAATAAAATTGAAAGTCCTTTCATTTTTTAGAAAATTAAGTTTGAGAAAATAAAAGTAGTAAAAAAAGAAATGAAATTGAATTTATAAAAACAATTCTTTTCTTTTCAACTTGTTGATGGTCGCATTTAATTCGAATCCTAGCAACAAAATCATACAGTTAATCCAAATGTAAAACATCAAAATTAAAAGTGTGCCAATGGAGCCATAAAGTTCGTTGTATTTGGCAAATTTAACCACATAAATTCCAAACAAATAGGATGATAAAATGATTAAAATAGTGGTAAAAACAGAGCCGATACTGATAAAAGGAATTTTTGATGTTTGCTTCGTTCCGAATTTAAATAAGATCGAAGTTGTGAAGAGAATCATCAGGATTACAAATCCAAATCGACTGATTTGAATCAAAGAAATATTGCCTTCAATAAAACTTCCAAACTGAATTTTTTGTATGAAAACTTCAGAAACTACGATTGCAGAAACGGTAATGATTAACAATAAGGAAAGTAAAAGCGAGAGTAAAATTGAAATCAAATAGAGGCGCAAAAAACTTCTGGTTTCAGTGATGTGATAAGAAATCTCGAAACCTCCCAAAATAGCATTGATGCCGTTGGCTGATAAAAATATAGACAATAAAAAACCCGTTGATAGCAATCCTTGGTAACTATTGTTCAGAATATCATTGATGATACTGAAAATAGCATCAAAAGTGGTAGGTGGTACACTTTCTTCAATAAACTCCAAAAAATCTTGTTGAAAACCTTCAATCGGAATGTAGGGAATTAGATTCAGAATGAAAAGTGCAAACGGAAAAAGCGCCATAAAAAAACTAAAGGCAATAGCACCTGCACGATAGGAAAATGCGCCTTTTACAATCCCTATGAAAAACAATTCCAGCAAATCGTATAAAGACAAACCGCCTAACCAAGGAAGTTTCACTTTTTGAATAAAGCGAACTAAAATTCCTACCACAGGTACATTTGAAAGTTTTTCTGAAATGGCTGACATTTTATAAAGCTTTTAGACTTAAATCCATATTGTAAACTGAATGTGTTAAAGCACCCGATGAAATATAATTGACTCCACATTGTGCATAAGCTGCAATCGTGTTTTCATTAATGTTGCCAGAACTTTCTGTTAAGCATTGCGTTCCGATCATCGCCACCGCTTTTTTGGTTGTTTCAAAATCAAAATTATCTAACAAAATCCTGAAAACATTAGGATGCTTTAAAATTTCGGCTACTTCCTCTAAATCTCGGGCTTCGACAATGATTTTTAAATCCAAATGATTATTTTTTAAATAGTCGGTTGTTTTCAAAATAGCTTCCGAAATGCCTCCAGCAAAATCTATGTGATTGTCTTTGAGCATGATCATATCATACAAAGCAAATCGATGGTTTTCGCCTCCGCCAATCGTTACTGCCCATTTCTCGGCAGCTCTAAAATTTGGTGTTGTTTTGCGTGTATCTAAAATTTTGGTGGTTGTCCCTGCCAAAAGTTGCACAAATTGATTGGTTTTGGTAGCAATGGCACTCATTCTTTGCATTGAATTGAGCACCAATCTTTCTGCTTTCAAAATGGATTGACTGCTGCCATAAACATGAAAAACTACGTCGCCATAGTTTACTTTGCTTCCATCTTCAATAAAAATTTTTATTTTTAAGTTCGCATCGACGGTTTCAAAAATCATTTTTGCAAATTGAACTCCTGCAATAATCCCGTCTTGTTTTACTAATAATTTGGCACCTCCCGAAGCAGTCATCGGAATACATGCCAACGAACTGTAATCACCAGGACCGACATCTTCGCGAATACCTTGATTTATAATGTCTTGTAAAGCGGCTTTGAATGCTGTTTCTGAAATCATAATTTTATAGTTCTTGTATCGGGCCTTCCCAATACGTCATTCCGCCTAACAAATTGTAAGTGTTTTGAAAACCCATTTGTTGCATGATTTTGCAAGCTTGAAAGCTTCTTGAGCCTGCACGACAATAAACGTAATAGTTTTTGGCTTTGTCTAATTCATCCACCAAATAAATAAAACCTTGTCCTTTGTAAATATCGATATTGATTGCATTTGGAATGAAACCTTCCTCGAATTCTTCGGGTGTTCGCACATCTAATACAACGGCATTTTCATCATCTTGAACACCGCTCCACCACTCTTTTTGCTCTAAATCCATGAATTATTTTTTTTGCAAAAATACTATGCTTTGATGCTACAACCAATAGCTTTTGTTGTTTTTAAAGGAACTTCTTTGTTTTTTAGCAAGGCGTTGACTGCATTTTCCACATATTTAGTTTTCACGGCACTTTCATCGGCGTAGTTATCGTCAATTGCACCGATATATTTCACAACGTTTCCGCTTTTGGTTTTTTGTAAAATGTAAACATGCGGCGTTTTTGTGGCCCCAAATTGCGGAAAAATCTTCTGTCCTTCGTCAATTAAATAAGGAAACGTAAAGTTTTTCTCTTTTGCGCGCACAATCATTTTTTCAAAACTGTCTTCTGGCTTTTTTTCAGGATTGTTTGGGTTGATTGCAATAACAGGATAGCCCAACTTTTTAAACTTTTGGTCTAAAGCCACCATTCGATCTTCGTAAGCGATGGCATACGGACAGTGATTGCAAGTGAAAACAACAATAAATCCTTTTGCTTCCTTATAATCCGATAAGGAAACCATTTTATTGTCGATATTTTTCAATTTAAAATCGGTGGCCACATCGCCCACTTCGTAACCTGATGCTTTTTTGGGCTCTGAAACAAACGAAGTTGCCAAAAAACCGATGGCTAACAAACTTGTGTAAAATAACTTTTTCA
>JBEILV010000049.1:0-17491 GCA_040379105.1 Flavobacterium sp. | reverse complement strand
TCATTATGGACAAAGAAATTGTGACAGAATTGATTCAAGACGAATGCAACCATCGAAGAATCAAGCAGGAACTGACAAAAATCTTGATTCCAGAATATCGCAAAAGTCTCATTTCAAACTATGATTTTTTAGAAAAAATGTTGGGCGGCGAAGGCGCAAGCGACAAAGTGGCACAATTGGTTATCGAAAACACAAAAATTAATATAAAATCAAATTAGAAATGTTGTATCGTTTTTTATTATTGTTCGTTTTAGGAATGCTGTTAGTGCAGTGTAAAAGCAAATCGCCTATTGTAACTTCAAAAGAAGAAGCCATTAGAAGAGGCAATTACAGAACAAATTATGCAAAAAGCCATCCTGAAAAAGAAAATAAAAAAGGCAAAACCGAGAAAACTTCGGATGAAAATGAGCTAGCAACCGTTCATTCGGAACAAAAAGAAAGCAAAAAACATTTTGATAAGAAAGCGCACAAAAATTTATCAAAAAAAATAGAAGACATTCTTGAAACAGCCTATTCGTATGAAGGCACAAAATATAGAGCAGGCGGCACAACCAACAAAGGAATGGATTGTTCAGGATTGGTTTACACTTGTTTTCTAGCCAACGATATTACGCTGCCACGAAGTTCTTTCGACATGGCGAAAATTGGCGAAAAACTAAAAGAAAAAGAGTATCAAATTGGCGATTTGATCTTTTTTACCACCACAAGCAAAGATCGCATCAGTCATGTTGGCATCATCACGGAAATTAAAGACGACAACGAAATTATCTTTATTCATTCATCCACGCAAAAAGGCGTCATCTTCTCCTCTACCAAAGAGCCTTATTACCAAAAAACTTTCGTGCAAGTGAATCGGGTTTTGTGAAAATGAAATGATTTTTACTTACTTTAGTTTCATGAAATTTGAAACTTTTCCGTTGATCAATAAAACCATTGCGTTGATTGTCGGCATTCTTTTGGGAACTTTCTTTTCAATCCCAATGGAAATGCTGCTCTTTCTGTTTGTTGTCACGATGGTTTTGCTTGGGATTGTTGGCTTTTTTTACCACAAAAAATCAGTAAATCCAGTTTTTTTTCAACTGCTTTCGCTTTTTGTCTTTTTGCAATTAGGAACTTTTGTCCTATTTGCGCACCAAGACAAAAATCAAAACAAACATTACAGCCATTTTTTAGTTGAAAATGACGCTGAGATTTTGATTGAGATTTCAGATGTTTTGAAGAAAAACCAATACAATCAACAATATTTTGCCAAAATAAAATCGCTCAACAAACAAGAAGTTTTGGGCACTATTTTAGTTAAAACAAATGTTTCGGATAGTTTACCTCCATTCGAAATCGGGCAAATTATTTTGTGCAAAACAACCATCGCAGATTTGCCAAGGCAGAAAAACCCAAATCAGTTTGAATATGCGAACTATCTGTCAAACAAAGAAATTTTTCACGAAGTAGCACTTCAAAAAGCTCAATTTTTGGTGGTTGGAAAAGAAGAAGGTTGGTTTCAAAAAGTGGCAGCAACAAGACAAATGCTATCCCAAAAATTTGACGAAACCACTTTGGATCAAAGCAATAAAGGCGTGATTAAAGCCCTGTTGATTGGCATAAAACAAGACGTGGACGCACAAACCGCTGCGCAATATACCGAAGCTGGCGCCATTCATTTGCTCGCCATTTCTGGACTGCACGTAAGTATTATTATGTATTTGTTTGTTTTTGTTTTGAAACCACTTAAAAGATTCAAACACGGCACATTACTTCAAACAGTGCTCATCATTCTATTCCTTTGGGGATTTGCTTTTCTGGCAGGGATGTCGGCCTCGGTGGTTCGGTCAGTAACCATGTTTAGTTTTGTTGCCAT
Source organism: Flavobacterium sp. (assembly GCA_040379105.1). Classification (GTDB taxonomy): domain Bacteria; phylum Bacteroidota; class Bacteroidia; order Flavobacteriales; family Flavobacteriaceae; genus Flavobacterium. The sequence continues at coordinate 15,636 of JBEILV010000049.1, read as the reverse complement.
TGGCTTACAATTGTCGCATCGGGGCAAAAATATTTACAACACATTGGCCATTTCTGCTTTTCTATTGCTCATTTTTCATCCATTTTTTCTTTTTGATGTTGGTTTTCAATTGAGCTATTTGGCGGTTATTTCCATCGTTACGTTTCAACCTTATTTTTCACGAATTTTAAAAAGACCCAAAAACACGATTGTAGGCTATTTTCATGATGTTTTTACTGTTTCATTGGCGGCACAATTGGGAGTTTTGCCCTTGAGCATTTTCTATTTTCATCAGTTTCCTGGCTTGTTTTTCCTTACAAACATGGTCGTTATTCCTTTGGCAACGCCCATTTTAGGATTTGGCATTTTGGCACTAATTTTCGGATTTTTCACTAGCATTCCGATGTGGCTCACTTTTATTTTAGACATTTTGCTTCATATCATGAATGTCTATATCGCTTTTGTGGCGCATATCGAAGATTTTATCTTTAGAAATATTCCCATCAATTTGACCTTACTTTTATTGAGTTATCTCGTATTGTTGTTTTTTGGTTTTTGTGCAAAAAAAGGTTTTAAAAACTATTTCATTCCGTTTTTGGTAAGTGTGATTTTGCTTCAAATAGGTTTTGTTTACACTGATTACAAGCACCTTAAAGAAGAAAAATATTGGGTTTTGCACCAATATAGAAACAGTGTTTTAATGACTCAAAACGAGCAGAAAACAACCATTTACAGTGCCAATCCTAGCCTTGTGAACAACAAAGTAATTGAAAACATAGCGCAAGCTCATTTTTCTGAAATCGATTCCATCAAATTGCTTCGAAATGTTTACAGCATTGGCAAAAAGAAAATGTTGATTATTGACAGTCTTGGCGTTGTGCCCGATGGTTTGAATCCCGATATTTTATGGATAACACAATCGCCGAAGATCAATTTTGATCGAATTTTAGCTTCTCAAAATCCCGAAAAAGTGATTGTGGATGGAAGCAACAAGCCCTACCTCATCAAAATGTGGAAAGCGAGTTGTGCATCAAAAAAAATCCCTGTTCATGTAACTTTTGAACAGGGATTTTATGAATTTGAATGATTATTTATAAATTCTTAAAAGCTGGCTCAATCGCTGTGATCCAAGCGGTTGGTCCGCCGGCTACATAGCCTGATTTGCCTAATTGTCGGAAATTGATTTTGCCTTCTTTATCTTCGGGTTGAACTAACCAAACTGTTGGATACCCTCTGATTTGAAACATTTGCTTCATTTGGTCATTTTGCGATTTCAATTCAGGACTTAAGGCAGTTTTTCTAGGAAAATCAAGTTCAACCAAAACTACTTTTTCTTGTGCCCATTTAGTAAATTCTGGTGTTTTGAACACTTCTTTTTGTAGTTTAATGCACCAACCACACCAATCGCTTCCTGTAAAAAACAACATGATTGGTTTTTTTTCAGCTTTAGAAATATTGATGGCTTTTGTCAAATCTGTGTGCCAAGTCAGCTCTTGTGCTTGCGATTGAAAAGCTATCAAAGCGATGAAAAGGAAAAACAACTTTCTCATGGTTTAATTTTTTAATTCAGACAACAATTGCTCTGGTTGATAATAGCCAACGATTGTTTTTTCGATGGCACCTTTGGCATCCAAAACATACATCGAAGGATAGCCTTGTACTTTCAGAAACAAAGTAAATTCATGTACGGCATTTCTACCTTTTCTGTTGGCATCAAATCCTGGGTTTTTGTAGGATTTCCCTTTATAAGTTACTTCGCTGTTGCCTTCGCCGTTGAATTTGACAGCGTAATAATTCTTCGAAATAAAAGCAGCTACTTCTGGATTGCTGAAAGTATTTTTATCGAGCATTTTGCATGGACCACACCAATCTGTGTAAACATCCATAAAGATGGGTTTTGGAGCTTTTTTTTGAGCTGCCAAAGCCTCGTTCAAGGTCATCCATTTAATTTCTTGTGCTTGCGCCACTAAAGAGCCTAAAGCAAATACGAATAAGAAAATTAGTTTTTTCATGATTATAATTTTAAATATGTAGGAAAATTTAAGCAAAAAAGATGCCAAAAGATTTTATTACCGAACGCCGTGCATTAGTTTTTTCATTACTGATGAAAGCAAAACCATTAAAAATCCAGCACCAACTGGTACAATTGTGAATATTAAAAAGAAAGTAGATAAACTATATTGTTCTGTAATTTGTTCAATCATACCACCCATTGATCCCGCTAATTTATTACCCATTCCAATAAATAAATAATAAACACCAAACATGATTCCAATCCATGCGGCAGGAACAAGTTTACTTACATAAGACAATCCTACAGGCGAAATACACAACTCTCCTAAAGTATGAAATAAATAGGCCGCAATTAACCAAAACATACTCACGCGAACAACATCTTCACCAGAAACAATGTCCATGCTTCCATAAGCTAAAAATCCAAAACCTAGTCCCAATAATGTCAAACCTAATCCAAACTTCATTGGTCCAGATAAATTATATTTACTTTCCCACCATTTTGAAAATGCTGGTGCAAAACATACAATAAAAAGTGAATTTAAAATTCCAAACCAAGTTGCAGGTACTTCTGTTCCGACAGCACTATATTCTCTTTGTACTTTCCATAACACAATTCCCCAAACTAATAGAAAACTAAAAGATAGAATAATATTCCCAAGTGCATAATTCTTAAAAGTTTGTGTGAAAAGTTTAATCAGAACATAAGTAATTATAATTAGAGGTATAATTGTAAGTAAAGCATCAACAATTTTAAAAATTGAAGCGGCATCACCAAAAAGCTCACGTTGTGTAAATTTTTCTGCAAAAATTGTCATTGAACCTCCAGCTTGTTCGAATGAAGCCCAAAAAAACACAGTAAAAATTGAAAATATTATAACCGCAATAATTCTGTCTCTAACTACATTTGAAGGTATTGATTCTAAATTTGCTTTAATTTTTGCTGCTTCCTTTGATTCGTTTGTTGGTTTCAAACCAATTTCACCAAAGATATTTTGCGTAAAATAAAATTGTAACATTCCGAAAAACATGAAAATTCCAGCAAGTCCAAAACCCCAACTCCAAGATAATTTTTCGCCAATATATCCACAAAGCATGATGCCCAAAAAAGCGCCAGCATTAACGCCCATGTAATAAATCGAATAAGCACCATCTTTCTTTTCTGGATGGTTAGAATAAGCATTTGAGATAATGGATGTCATGTTTGGTTTAAACAAACCGTTCCCGACAATTAGACAGCCAATTCCAATGTATAAGAACAAAGGCGTCTCAACAGCCATTGCAGCATGCCCAATAGTCATTGCCAAAGCACCTAAAACAACAGCCCATCGATAACCTAAATATTTATCAGCTAAAAACCCACCAACAACTGGAGTAAAATAAACAGACATTGTGTAAGTTCCGTACAAAGCCATAGCATCTTCAACACTCCATTCCCATCCACCTTTTGCAATAGATGATGTTAGAAATAATACTAAAAGAGCACGCATTCCGTAATAAGAAAAGCGTTCCCACATTTCTGTAAAAAACAGCACAAATAAACCTGCTGGATGTCCTAAAACTGGATTTTTAAAAAATTGATCGGTTGAATTTTGAGTCATGATTAATGTTTGTTAATTTCTGTTTATTTAGTTGTTTAATTCTTTATCTACTCCGTGCATTAGCTTTTTGATAATAGGTGAAAGAACTAAAAGCAATGCCCCAAATGCAATTCCTGTATAAAATAAATATTCAAATAGTTTTAAATAACTTTTTTTAGATAAATTCAAATCTGGTGCCAATCCATTTGAGGTATCAACTGATGCTATGTTCGCTAAAACAGAAGCAATAAATTCGGAACTTGCCGTAGCTAAAAACCAAACACCCATCATAAAACCAACAATTTTTGCAGGCGATAATTTTGTAACTGCTGAAAGTCCAACCGGTGACAAACTTAATTCCCCGCAAGTATGCAATAAATAGGCTAAAATTAACCAAACTGCTGCGACTTTTCCAACACCTGAAACATTGATTCCCATTACTAAAGCTCCAAACCCTAAACCAACTAACATCAAGGCAAATGAAAATTTAACCGCAGTGTTTGGATTGTACTTACCTAATTTAACCCATAACCACGCAAAAACTGGTGCTAATAAGATTATAAACAGTGCATTGAAACTTAAAAACTGTCCAGCAGATAATTCAAATCCAAAAATATGTCTATCTAAAATTCTATCAGCAAACAAGTTCATAGAAGTGTATGCTTGCTCAAATAATGCCCAAAATACAATTGTGAAAACAATTAAAATGGTTAACGCTATTAACTGTTCACGAGCTTTTCCGTCTAATTGAGTAGCTGCATAATATACAATATACAAGAACGAAACACCTCCTGCTATCTGTAATGCAATTGAAACAGCATCGTGATTTTGAACCATTTGCCAAAACAACAAAGTTGATAAAATACTTCCTATGTATATCAACCATTCATTTTTAAGTCCAAACGAAGTTTTTTCTAAGTAAGGTTGATTATTTGATTCACCTTTGCCCATTAAATATTTCTTTCCTGAAATAAAAGTTGCTAACCCTAAGAACATCCCAACACCAGCAGCACCAAAGCCGTAGCTCCATCCATATGTCTCTCCAAACCAAACGCAAATTATTGTAGCTAAAAATGATCCCAAATTAATTCCCATGTAAAACAATGTAAAACCAGAATCTCGCCGCTTATCGCCAACAGCATATAATTCGCCTACTAAAGATGAAATATTTGCTTTTAAAAAACCGACTCCTAAAATTATTAGTGACAATGAAAAATAAAACACTTGCAAAGCAAATTCATCACGAGTTATTTCGCCAGTTAATGATTGTGTAGCTGCATTTCCTTCATAAGCCATTCCCAAATGACCTAGTACCAACATAATTCCACCAAAAACAATAGCTTTTCTGAAACCTAAATATTTATCTGCAATAAAACCACCAATAACTGGAACCGCATAAACCAAAGCGGCATAACTTCCAATTAATAAATTTCCAGAATCGTCAGAAAACAAATGATACTTTGTTAGATAAAAAATCAATAATGCTTTCATACCGTAGAATGAAAATCGTTCCCACATTTCTGTAAAGAATAAGATAAATAGTGCTTTTGGATGCCCAAAGAACTCATTTTGATTTGCCGCCTGTGTTTTTATCATAATTTATATTTTAATCTGTTTTTATTTGCTTCTTTTTTGTGATGTTAATTTGTAAAAATAATTATTCTTCAATTCGGTGAATTTTTTATGTTATAAATTATTTTTTTATTTTTTACTATCATAAGCCAGACAAGCTAATATGTCATTTTCATTTAATTCAGGGAAATTAGCTACTATATCTTTAATTGTCATTTCATTAGCTAACCAATTTAAAACATCGCAAACAGAAATTCTGGTTTCTCTTATGCAAGGCTTGCCAAATCTTTTATTTGGATCACGCTTTATTACTTCTTGATAGTTTACCATTTTTAATTGTTTTATTTTTAATAATTAAGTAACAGTTTCTTTGTTTCTGTCATCAAAGTAGGAGTTTCTGTCATCACAATTTGTGATGATAATATTTTCTATATATTTTGTAATAATGTTTTATCAACTATAATTAAGTTGCATAATATTTTATTTAATATCAAGAAAAAACTAAAAGAGTACGTTTAAATTTTTTTAATACATATTAATGGTTGTTTAAATTTACAAGTCATAATTTTTTATTCATATTTTTCTAGTAATTGATTTAAAATTAAGGCTGTAGGTCTTTTATCTTTTTTTGTGTATTGCGTAATATGTTCAGTAAATAAAACTAAACAACCTAATAATTTCGTTTCTTTTATATCTAAATTTATTCTTTGATTTGTTTCTTCTAAACCTATAATTTTAAACAAATCCCCAAAAATTAAATTTTCAATTAGCTTTAGTTTGTAACCCATCCAAAAAATTCCTTGGCTGGAATTCTTACCCCAATATGCACTAGACTCTTTATTTTTAACAATTATCAATTTAGGCTTTATAATATTTTCAATTGTTAATTGTGTTATGGTCAATTGGTCAACTAAAAATTTTATACCTAAATGATTGTTCAAAATTTCTTTTTTTAATCTAATTTGGTTTTTCTCACGAAAATAAAAAATATCTAAATACGCTGTCTTGTTTCTTAAATCAATAGTTTCTTCTTTATCAATTAGCATTTTTTTAATCGGTCCCCAGTAATTATCATATTTTTCCTCTTTTAATGTATCTTGGAAATCAAAGCTATAATAGCCATTATCAGCATCTTTTCGAAAAGAAGGATTTATTCCAGTAATTAAAATATCTTTTTGGTCAAAATTTTCAGAAAGTACAAAACCACGTTCTTTAATAAAAATAGGAAGATTATTTATATAATCTGATTCCCAAAGATCAATGAGTTGACGTTTAATATTCATCCTTTTTCAAGTTTTAAAACACCTATTTAAATACTAATTCAGTAATAACTTAAGAGCTTTTATGCCGTTTACTTCATAAATTCTATTTTGAATCATCACTAAGTCCATTTTTACAATTTTTCTTTGATGAAATTCGTCATCGTGGTGTAGAGTTGTAATCTGATTTTACCGCCATAAATTCCGTGGTTCGTGTCGGGATAAATGGCTTGTTCGAAAGGTTTGTTGGCCAATTGCAAAGCACGAATCATACGCATGGCGTTTTGCACATGCACATTGTCGTCGGCAGTGCCATGAATGATCAAATAATTTCCTTTGAGTTTGTCCACATGATTGATGGGCGAATTGTCGTCATAGCCTTTTGGATTTTCTTGAGGCGTGGTCATGAATCTTTCGGTGTAAATAGAATCGTAGAAACGCCAATTCGTTACGGGAGCCACAGCAATAGCGGTTTTGAAAACATCATTCCCTTTCAAAATACAGTTGCTCGACATAAAACCACCATAACTCCAGCCCCAAATCCCGATGCGCGTAGCGTCAATATAAGGATAAGAACCGAAAATTTTAGCGGCTTCAATTTGGTCTTCCACTTCATATTTTCCGAGTTCGTTTTGTGTCATTTTTTTGAAAGCAGCTCCTTTAAAACCCGTGCCTCTTCCGTCCACACAAGCCACCAAATAGCCTTGTTGTGCCAACATTTTATGCCAATAATCATTAGAGTTTAACCATTGGTTGGCCACTTGCTGCGAACCAGGACCGCTGTATTGAAACATCAACAATGGATATTTTTTGCTGGGATCAAAATCTTTTGGTTTGATGATATAAGCATTCAAAGATTCTCCTGATGGAATTTTGATTTCAAAAAATTCTTTGGTTGGAAGATTATAAGCTTCTAAATTCTTTTCAAGCGTTTGGTTGTTTACAATTTCTTTGATCAGTTTTCCTGTTTTTGTTTCGTTCAACGTGTAAGTAGGTGCTTGCGTGCTGCTAGAAAACGAATTAATAAAATGTTCGAAAGTAGCGCTAAAAGTAGCACTGTTGGTGCCGGTTTTTGCAGTCAATCGGGTTTTGGATTTCCCATTGATTTTGATGGCATACACATCTCTAAGAATCGAACCATTTTCAACCGATTGATAGTAAACTGTGCTTGTTTTTTCATTAAACCCATAATAATTAGTCACTTCCCAAGGTCCTGATGTGACTTGCTTGATTAATTTTCCGGTTTTGTCATAATGATAAATATGGTTAAATCCATCTTTTTCGGAAGTCCAAATAAAACTGTTGTCTTTTAAAAACGTCAAATTGTCGTGCACGTCCACATAAGCTTTGTCTTTTTCGGTTAAAATCAACGTGCCACTGTTGGTTCTCGCATCATAAAATTGCAAATGAAGTTCATTTTGGTGGCGATTTAAAATTTGTGCACTCAACACATTCGCGTCTTGCGTCCACTTCATTCTCGGGATGTAAAACTCGCCGAAACCACTCTTTTTGATTAAATTAGTGGTGGTTTTGGTATTGACATCATACAATTCCAAACTGACGATTGCATTTTTTTCGCCTGCTTTTGGATATTTAAAAACCTCCTGCGAAGGATACAATCCTGTGCCATAAACATCCATCGAAAATTCTGGAACTTCCGATTCATTAAATTTAATATAAGCCAAATGCGTTCCAGAAGCATTCCAATCGAAAGCCCGAACGAAAGCAAATTCTTCTTCATAAACCCAATCTGTAATGCCGTTAATGATGTGATTTTTTTTGCCGTCGGTTGTAATTTGAGTCGTTGTTTTGGAAGCGATGTCCCAAATGTAGAGGTTGTTTTGGTAAGCGTAGGCAATTTTTGAACCATCGGGCGAAAAAGTAGGTTCTTGAATTTTGTAGTCCGCAATTTTATGAAGCGATTGATTTTGAATATCATACAAATAAAAATCAGCAACTGACGAATGTCTAAAAATGGGGTCGGTTTGGTTTGAAATCAAAATTTTATCCTCTGCTTTGTTGAAACTATAGCCGTCGATGCCTTTTGACAATTCTGGATGTTTTTTGGCTTCAATCAATGTTTTGACCATTTCTAAAGTGGCAAAATCATACAAGTCGATTTGATAGCTTTTGTCAGTTCGATTGTAGTTAAGCACTGTGTATTGGTTGGTGTTTTTTTGCGCTTGAAGTGCCACCATTCCTTGGGTTCGGAAGGTGCCTCCCCAAATATTTTCGAGTGTAATTTGTTGTTGTGCTTGCAGTTGCAAGGCCATTAAAACGAAAAACAATAGAATTCTTTTCACGAAGATGGTTTTATATGTTAAAAAACTTTCAAGTTTAGTAAAAAAATTACAATTATGGCAGATTTATTATGTTAAATGAAAAAATGAGGCATTTTGAAATGGAATCAATTGTTTTTGAAACTTAAAAATATGGGCTACACTCGTCTTATATTTTAGCTGAAAAATAGCCCAGATTGCAGCGAAAACCCTCTTGAAGGCAAAACCTATTTTTTTCTTGGCCAAAAAAAAGCGACCAACGGAAGCTCTTTTTTGGCTAAAGAAAAAAAGGTTTTGCAGAAAGGGGTTGTAGCGAAAAGCTGGAGAAAGCTCCAAAAAATCCACTTTCAGGCGCTTATGTTACGTTGAGATTAGCTTTTTGTAAACGAAAGTTCAAGTGAAAGTAAAGCCGTAACAGTAGGCTAACATTTACTGAACTAAACCTAACGATTGTTTTTTATTGTTGTAACATTTCCATAATACGAAGCAATGAATTTTGTGTTTTTAATTAAAAAATCATTTACCTAATGAAAAACAATTACTTTTCGAAATTTGGTTTGATTTTGCTGGTCTTTTTAGGCTTTCAAATGAAAACAGAAGCACAAGTTTTGGTGCATTATTGGAATTTTAACGACAGTAGTACGTTACAAAATCTCGTTGCACCCACATCGTCTTTAGTAACTCCTGCCACCATCACGCACATAGCTGGAGGCACAAGCGAACTTGTTTCAGGAACGGGTCAGAACTTTGACACACAAAACCTCAACGCTCAAAACGGCGATGTTGCTGGTGCTCACCTTCGTTTTAACAATCCTATTGGCGGTACTTTGATATTTGATTTACCAACCACTGGATTTGACAATGTGATTGTAAAATTTACAACAAGACGTTCTGGTCAAGGTGCTGGCACGCAAATTTGGTCATACACAACCAATGGGACTGACTACACACAATTTGCCAACATTCTTCCTGTTGATGGGAATCCAACACTTCAAACCTTAGATTTTAGTGCTGTTGCGGGTGTTGAAAACAATGCCAATTTCAAACTAAAAGTTGAATTTCAACAAGGTTCAGGGGGCACAGGTGGCAACAATCGTTTTGACAATTTCACAGTTGAAGGAATGCAGGTTGGTGGAGCAGACACTTTTGCTCCTGTAACAACCATTGAGCCCATGAACAATGCCATCAATGTGGCCATCGATGTAAATCCAACCATTTCTTTCAATGAAAATGTGCGTTTGGTGAACAATGACGCAATTACAAACGCTAACGCAAGTACGGTAGTTGAATTGAGAATAGGCAATGCTGCTGGAGCCATGGTTCCTTTTACCACCACTTTCGAAAACAATACCATTACCATCATTCCAACGTCGGATTTGCAAAACAACCAAAATTATTATGTTGCGGTTTTGGCAAACAGTGTGGAAGATTTCAGCAATAATGCAGTGGCCGAAACTGTAAGCAACACATTTACAACCATTGCAGTTCAAACAGTTTTTAATCCTGGCGATTTGGTGATTGTAGGTTATCGAATGAATGCAAGTGGTGCTGAAGACGAAATCGCAATATTAACTTTGGTCGATATTTTACCTGGCACATTCTTTACATTGACCGATTCAAAATTTACATCCAATGCTGTTCCGCAATGTCCGAATGGCATCGTTTGGACAGCTGGTAGCAACGATTGTATTGCTGCTGGAACAATCATCACGATTCAAACCTCGGCTCAAGTGGCCAACATCGGCACTTTGAGCGGTTCTACCTTCGGATTGAGCTCTGGTGGAGATCAAGTAATTATTTATGCAGGAAGTTTTACCAATCCAAATTACATCACAGCACTTTCATCTAACGGATGGGTGGCAGATAATACATCATGCAGCGGTAGTTTATCGATGCTTCCAACAGGTTTAGTGGATGGAGTTTCTGCTTTAAACACAAGCACAGCACCCGGCAACATCGAAGGAAATGCTGTCAACGCTTTCTATGACGGTCCGCAAGTTGGAGACGCCGTTGCTTTGAAAACTGCTATTTTAAATCCAGCCAATTGGGTAGCTATTGGAGGAAGCACACCGCCACAAACTTGGCCAAATTGGAATTTCCCAAGCAATATTCAAGTGGTAGAGGTCATGGTATTGAACAGCACTTCTATTTTAATCACATTCAACACCAATGTCGATACCGTTTCAGGAGCGCAACTTTCGAACTATACAGGTTTAGAAAATTTGACTTCTGCCGTGGTTTCTAACAATCAAGTGACTTTGAATTTTTCGAGTTCGTTTGCTTCTGGCATTGAATATGTATTAGAAATCAGTGGAGTGCAAGACACGAACGGAAACGCATTAAATTGTCCGTTTGTTTTTGGATTTTCATACAACACAACTGTTGCTTTGGCAGACGATTTTCTAACGGTCAACGAAAATGAAGGCACCATCAGTTTTACGGTAACGCTTGAAAACCCAAGTAGTGCATCGATTGATTTGGTTGTAAAAACAGCTCCTTTCAGTACTGCTGATGCTGCCGATTTTACATTTGCAACACAAACGCTTACTTTCAATGGCAATAGCGATTTGGCACAATCGTTCACTATCACGATTCTTGACGATACAGAAAGTGAGCAAAAAGCAGAGTATTTTGTCATTACTTTAGAAAATCCACAAGGATTGAGCATCAACGGAAACAACATGTTGACTGTTTACATTATTGACAACGACAGCGAAACTCCTACGCCATCTGAGCAAATCACTTTAGATTATATTGGTAGTTTTGATCCATCAGGAAACAATTCGAGCACAACAGAAATCGTTTCTTACGACCCAACTTCTCAAAGATTGTTCACAACAAGCGCAGTGGCTGGTTTCTTAGACATCATCAATTTTTCAAATCCAAATGCGCCTACAACCATTAATTCAATCGATATGAATGTCTATGGTGGCATCACAAGTGTTGCTGTGAAAAACGGTATCGTAGCGGTGGCATCACCCAACCAAGATGAAACATTGAACGGAAGCGTTGTGTTTTTCGATACAGATGGAAATTTCTTAAAACAAGTAACCGTTGGAGCCTTGCCCGACATGATTGTTTTCAGTCCAGATGGTTCAAAAGTGTTGACAGCTAACGAAGGTCAACCCAACGAAAATTACAGCATTGACCCAGAAGGCTCAGTGAGTGTGATTGATATTTCAAATGGCATTCCTTCATTGACACAAGACAATGTAAGCACTTTGTTGTTCACACAATTCAATGCAGATGAAGCAGCACTGATCGCTTCAGGTGTTAGAAAATTGTATGCGCAAAGCACTTTATCGCAAGATTTTGAACCAGAATTCATTACCATCAGTGCCGACAGTCAAAAAGCTTGGATTGCTTTGCAAGAAAACAATGCCATTGCTGTTTTGAACTTAAACACGCTTACATATGAAAGCGTTTGGGCTTTAGGCACCAAAGACATGAGTTTGCCAGGCAATGGTTTTGATGCTTCCGACAATAATGACGTTGTTCTGATTGCCAACTGGCCAGTTCAATCGTTTTTTATTCCAGATGCTATTGCAAGTTATGAAGTAAACGGCACCACTTACATTGTAACCGCCAACGAAGGCGATGAAAAAGAATATGGCTCATTTACTGAAAGAGTAGCGGTATCGAGCAGTAGTTATGTATTGGACGAAACCATTTTTCCACAAGCCCAAATGTTGAAAAAAACATACAATTTAGGTCGTTTTAGAGCAACCAATTTAAATGGAAACACAGATGCTGATGCTGCTTTTGAAGCAATTAACAGTGTAGGCGCACGTTCGTTCTCAATTTTTAATACAACAACGGGAGAAATTGTTTTTGACAGTGGCGACGATTTCGAAAGATATACATCCGAAATGTATCCCTCTATTTTCAATTCTGACCACGAAGAAAACGCTCCAAAAGGACGCAGCCGTGCCAAAGGACCTGAGCCAGAAGGCGTAACAGTAGCTACCATTGCTGGCGAAACATTTGCTTTTGTTTCTTTAGAGCGTGTAGGCGGTGTGATGGTTTACAACGTTACTGATCCTGCAAACGCTGTTTTTGTGGACTACAACAACCCAAGAAACACAACTGCTTACGGTGGAGACAATGGCCCAGAAGGCATCACATTTATTTCAGCAGCCGACAGTCCAAACGAAAAAGACTATGTTTTGGTAGCCAACGAAATCAGTGGAACCATCACGATTTATGAAGTAAATACTGCCAACCTTTCATCAGAAAATCCAACAGCATCCATTGCTACTTTCAATGTATTCCCAAATCCAGCGAAAAACAACTTGGTATATTTCAACAAGATGGCAAGCTACACGCTTTTCGATATGACTGGCAAAGCAATAAAATCGGCTGAAAATGCATTGACCATCGAAACCACAGGATTGTCTTCTGGAATGTATTTGATCAAAACCACCGAAGGACAAACCGTTCAGTTATTGATTCCATAAAAATCTCTTTTTTTCAATCACAGAAAACCACGCCCAAAAAGCGTGGTTTTTTTTGTAAAAAAATGAAAATAATAGTAATGGCATTAATTTTAGACAGTTCAGGTAAATTTGAAAGTATCTTTACGTCGAAAACTCCCTCTTATCACTTACTTTTATTCAATTTAACTATTGATAGATGAGCAACATAATTAAAAAATGCTTTTCTGGTCATAAAAACACCAACTCCTAGTGGCGAAGAAATAAAAACGTTACTTCGAAAAGACGAAAAATTTCAGCAAGGCGTTCGCTTGTTCGCTATCAATGTTCTAAAGGGAAAAACCAATACTTGAAAAAATAAAAACAAAATTGAATTGGTTTATTTGCCATCATAATCGCAAGGTTAAAATCCGATTGACAGCATTTGGCATACAAAAAAAATCAGTTACAATAGTGTTACGGGAACCATGGATCGGAGAATTGAGAAATGTAACGAACTAACGACAACCTTTGAATTTGAAAATAATTTGATAAAAACTTATTTAATTGCAAGTATTTAATAAACTTCATCTAACGACCTTCAACCCTTCCTTTCCATCCGAATGTGTGGAATATCGTCCTCCAAATAGCCTTCACCAACTTGCACAAAACCGTGACTTTCGTAAAATTTTTTCAGATACAACTGCGCTGAAATCGTGATATGATGCGTATTGAAATGTGCTTCGATGTTTTGAATGGCGGCATTCATCAACAAATGTCCCCATTTTTGAGAACGATATTCGGCTGCAACAACTACACGCCCAATCGATGCTTGCTCGAAATAATCGTTCGGTTGAAACAATCGGGCGTAAGCCACTAATTTGTTGTCGAAAAACCCAAGTAAATGGAGTGCTTTTTGGTCTTTGAAATCAATATCTTGATAGACACAATTTTGTTCGACTACAAAAACTTCGCTTCTGAGTTGCAACAAAGCATAAAGTTCGTGGCTGTTTAGCGCTTCGAAAGTTTTGAGTGTGAAATTTATTTTCATTAAAATCCGAGGATTAGTTTTGCGATGGAAAAATAGATCAGCAATCCGAAAATATCGTTGCTTGTTGTAATAAAAGGTCCGGTTGCCAAAGCGGGATCGACTCCATATTTATTGAGCGTGATCGGCACAAAAGTTCCAATCAGCGATGCAATCACGATCACAGTAATCAATGCAGTGGCAACGGTGATACCGATCATGTAATCTACACCCAACAAAAAATGACTGCCCAACAAAAGAATCACGGCTAGAATTAATCCGTTGAACAAACTCAATCTTACTTCTTTAAACAAACGTTGCCACAAAGTGCCTCCGAGCGTGTTGTTGGCCAAACCCTGCACCACGATGGCAGAAGATTGCACCCCAACATTTCCAGCCATGGCAGCAATCAACGGGATGAAAAAAAACAAAGCTTTAAATTCATTCATGGCGCCTGCAAATTGTTCGGCTACTTTTACGGCAATAAATCCGCCAAAAAGTGCCAAAACCAACCAAGGCAATCGGGCTTTGGTCAATTCTAAAATGCTATCGTCGGCTTCTACATCTTGCGAAATACCCGCAGCCAACTGATAATCTTTGTCGGCTTCTTCTTTGATCACATCGATAATATCATCGATGGTGATTCTGCCCACCAAACGTCCTAGTTCGTCCACCACAGGAATGGCTTCCAAATCGTATTTTTGCATGATTCGCGCCACTTCCACATCGGGAGTATTCACTTTTACAAAATCGACCTTCGGAATGTAAATCTCACGAATTGGGGTTTTTGTGGAAGTCGTCAGCAAATCTTTCAGCGACAAACGCCCTTTGAGTTTGTTTTCATCGTCCACCACATAAATTGAGTGCACGCGCGTCACATTTTCTGCTTGCGCACGCATTTCTTTCACGCAAGTGAGCACATTCCAGTTTTCGTTTACTTTGACCAATTCTTTCGCCATCAAACCACCCGCAGAATCTTCGTCGTAGCGCAATAAATCTACAATGTCTTTGGCGTGTTCAACATCTTCTAATTCAGAGATTACGGCTTCTTTTTTGTTCTGAGGCAATTCGGCAATAATATCCGCAGCATCGTCGGTAGAAAGTTCGTCGAGCTCTTCTGCAATTTCTTTGGCGGTAAGGTTTTTTAAGATTTTTTCACGAACTTCTTCGTCTAACTCTAGAAGAATTTCGGCTGTTTTTTCGCTATCTAGAACATTAAAAATGTAAGCAGCTCCGTAATCATCGAGTTCTTCCATGATTTCGGCAATGTCAGCAAAATGGACCTCAACCAACAAATCATGCAAAGCTTGCTCTTGATTGTTGGCAATATAATCTTCTATTTGGGTCAAAAATTCTTTGCTGATTTTAAATTCCATCGGCGGCTATTTTTTGTGTTATTTCAATAAAATCTGTAAACGACAATTGTTCCGGACGCTGGTCAAAGATAGTGTCTTCTTTCAAACGATCGGACATGTCGAATGTTTTTAAACTGTTACGAAGTGTTTTACGTCGTTG